>JACDAG010000451.1 GCA_013695565.1 Bradyrhizobium sp. | reverse complement strand
ATGCAGGTGCGCACCCGCATGCTCGGTCCCACCGCCTATCCGGTCGAAGCCGATGTGGTCGACAAGAACGCGCAATTATTCAGCAATCCCGACCGCGCGGAAATGCGCTCGACCAATTTGGTGTGGCCGCCGCTGTTGCGCAAACTCGATCGGCTCGATCCGAGTTTCCGGACCTGACGCCCGCAGGCGGGCAAACAGTGCGAAAGGTTCAGCGACGTGACTACTCTGGTGACCGGCAGTTCCGGCCATCTCGGCGAGGCCCTGGTCCGTACCCTGCGGGCTGAGCGCCGCGAAGTCCTCGGCATCGACGTTCGTCCCGGTGCGTTCACGCAGCTTGCGGGCTCGATCACCGACCGCGGCTTTGTTCGGCAATGCATGAGGGGCGTCACGTCCGTGCTGCACGCCGCGACGCTGCACAAGCCGCATGTGGCCACCCACAGCCGCCAGGACTTTGTCGACGTCAACGTCACGGGCACGCTCAATCTGCTGGAAGAAGCTGCCGCGGCCGGGGTCGCGGCGTTCGTCTACACCAGCACCACCAGCGTGTTCGGCGACGCGCTGATACCGCCGCCGGGCGAACCGGCGGCCTGGGTGACGGAGGAAATCATCCCGGTGCCCAAGAACATCTACGGCGTCACCAAGGCGGCCGCCGAGGATTTGTGCCAGCTGTTTGCGCGCAACCATTCACTCCGTGCAGTCGTCTTGCGCACCTCGCGCTTCTTCCCCGAGGAGGACGACAATCATGTCATCCGCGACGGCTATGCCGACGCCAACGTCAAGGCCAACGAGTTTCTCCATCGCCGCGTCGATATCGAGGACGTGGTCAGCGCCCATCTGCTGGCGATCAGCCACGCGCCGTCGGCAGGTTTCGCGAAATACATCATCAGCGCCACCACGCCGTTCTCGCGCGATGACGTCTTGCAATTGCGCAGCGACGTGCCAGGGGTGCTGCGCCGCTATGTGCCGGACTTTGAGGCGGAATATGCACGACGCGGCTGGACGATCGTTTCCGGCATCGACCGGGTTTACGTCAACGACAGCGCGCGCGCCGGGCTCGGCTGGCGACCGCGCCATGATTTCCGCGCCCTGCTGACGCGGCTTCGGACCGATGACAACATCCGCAGCCCGCTCGCGCGTGAGGTGGGCAGCAAGGGCTATCAAGACCGGGTTTTCCGGGACGGGCCCTATCCAATGGAGTAGGACTGCTCCTTCGCCCGGGTTATCGGAATTGAAAATTCAGGGAATTGCATGTAAGGTCTCTTCCAACGACCTCTGCACTACCGAATCAAAACGCCGCCCAATTCCGGGCGGCGTTTTTGTTTGGGAGGACCGTGTCCCGGACGCGGTGCGGCGTTCTTCACGCTGCTCCGCAGAGCCGGGATCCATACTGGGAATGTCGTGGGTCCCGGCTCTGCGGTTCACCACGCCGCTCTGCGGCGCAGTGCACCGCGTCCGGGACACGAACCAGACACGGCTGCTTTATTTCGGCGTTTCCGCGAACGCCGCCAATATCCGTGCCCAGGAGCGGATGCCCTTGTGAAAGCTCTTGAGGTCGTACTTCTCGTTCGGCGAATGGATATTGTCGTCGTCGAGGCCGAAACCGACCATCACGGTGTCGAGGCCGAGTGTGCGCTTGAAATCCGCCACGATCGGGATCGAGGCGCCTGAGCCGATCAGCAGCGCTTCCTTGCCCCACTCGTCCGTCAGCCCGCGCCTGGCCGCCGCCAGCGGCTTCATGTTCCAGTCGAGCGCAATCGCCGGCGCGTTGGAGTGATCGATGAACTCGGCCTTGCAGTCGCCGGGAAGCCGCGCCGTCACATAATCGCGGAAGGCTTTTCGGATCTTGTCCGGGTTCTGTCCCTCCACCAGCCTGAAAGAAACTTTTGCCGATGCTTCAGCGGGGATCACCGTTTTGGAACCCTCGCCGGTATAGCCGCCGACGATGCCGTTGATATCGCAGGTCGGACGCGAGGAGATTTGTTCGATCAGGAGACGATCCTTCTCGCCGGCCGGCAACGAAAGGCCGATCGGCTTGAGGAAAGAGTCCGGCGTGACGTTGAGATTTTTCCGCTGCGCCAGGATATCCGGCGGCAGGTCCTTCACGCCATCGTAAAATCCGGGAAGCATGATGTGGCCGTTGTCGTCGAACAGGCCGCCGAGAATGCGGGTCAACACCCGGATTGGATTCTGCGCGCCGCCGCCGAAGATCCCGGAATGCAGATCGCGTTTGGCAGCCTTGATCTTGACTTCGTCATAAACGAGGCCGCGCAGCGAGGTGGTGATCGCCGGCGTGTCCGGGTCCCACATGCCGGTGTCGCAGACCAGCGCGAAGTCCGCCTTGAGGTCGTCCTTGTTGTTCTCGAGGAACGGCACGAAATTCTTCGAGCCGACCTCTTCCTCGCCCTCGATGACAATGGTGATGTCGACCGGCAGCGATCCCGCGACCTGCTTCCAGGCGCGACAGGCTTCGACAAAGGTCATCAGCTGTCCCTTGTCGTCCTCGGCGCCGCGCGCGACGATGATCTTGCGGCCGTCGGCATGGTCGGTCACCACAGGCTCGAACGGCGGACGGTGCCACAGGTTCAAGGGATCGACCGGCTGCACGTCGTAATGCCCATAGAACAGTACGTGAGGCCGCCCGCCGGTGTTGCCATTGGCTTTGGCGACGATCGCCGGATGACCTGCAGTCGGCCGCACCTCCGCGGTGAAGCCCAGCGTCGCGATATCCTTGGCCAGATGATCGGCGGCGGCCTTGCAATCGCCGGCAAAGGCCGGATCGGCCGAGATCGACTTGATCCGCAGCAGCGCAAACAGCCGCTCGAGTGAGTTGTCGAAATCGGCATCGATGCGGTCGAGGACCGGCTGAAGCTGTGCGTTGGCCATCACTGGTATCCCTTGGCTGTGGGCTCTGTTGTTGCGTCGATTTGTAGCCCGCCTGCGGCCTGAGGCAAAGTGGCGGCGGCCGCGTTTGGCGGGTGCAGGATGTGCCACACCAGTCCTGCCACCAGCAGCGCCGTCGAGACGAGATTATTGCCATAGGCCTGCAGATCGTTCGGAAAGACCGGCAACGACAGGCACAGGAGCAAACCCGCAATGGCCAACAGCGCCCAGGTGGCAGCCTTGACCGCGGGTCGTGGATCATAGGTTGCGCGATGAATCAGGACCGTCATCGGGAAGAACAGCCACAGGAAATAATATTGGCGCGCCAGCGGCGAGGCCACCGTCATCAGGCAGAACAGGATGCCGATCTCTTCGGCGTCCGATTTTTCCGTCCGGCGTGAGGCCGGCGGCATAACCGCGAGGTAGCCGACCCCGATCACGAGCGAGATCGCCAGCACGATAAAGTTCGCGGTCTTGAAATCGAGGTTGGCAAAATTCATCGTGCGTACCGGCTTGGCCGGATCATCCTGATTGTAGTTCACCGGCCGCGTCAGGCGATGCGTCACCGCGATGATGGACTGGTTGACCCACGACCAGTTCTGCTCGTCGCGCTGGCCAAACCCCTTTTCCGAGCTCGTCCCCACCATGCCCTGATACCAGTTCTTCAACTCCGTAACATTGTGCTGATAACCGCGGAACGGCGCCGGCAAAACGAACAGGAACACGATCAGGAACACCAGCATGCTTGCCGCAGCCGCCCACTGCCGACGCCAGATCAGATACGGAAACACCGCGACCGGGAACACCTTGATCGCGGTCGCGAGCGCGAACATGCTTCCCGCCATCCAGCCGCGTCGATCGCGCAACAGCCAAAACCCGTACAGCATCAAGGCCAGCAGCACGAGGTTGGGCTGGCCGAGATCGAACATGTCGAACACGAAGGTGACGGTAACGAAGCCCGGCAGCGCTTCGAGCCAAGGACCTAGATTCTTGCCCGGCTTGTGCCCCGACCCCGCCATCGCGTGCGAATACTGCGCCGTCATCCACCAGGCGACGATGTTGAGGAATGACAGGCAGAGATAGAGCGGGATCTTGCCGAAATAGCTCGGGATCGCCAGCAGCAACGCCGACAGCGGCGGATAGATGAAGTCGAAATAGCTGGAGGGATCGTTGGGATAGAGGTTGCGGCCTTGCAGCACCTGCTGCCCGGCCCAGAACCACAGCGGGTAATCCTTGGTCTTGCCGTTGCCCCAGATTTCCGGGACCAGCACGTCGGCCGTCAGCCCGATACAGCAGATCAGAAACAGAATATCGAGCGGCGCTCGCAACGACGGATATCTCAGCACGCGCCCGTTCCGGAAGTCATATGCATTCTTTCATTTCGCGGCGAGATGGATTGCTTCGCTGCGCTCGCAATGACGGTTGTGGGAGCTGGGAAGGTTCCCCCAGCCGTCATTGCGAGGAGCGAAGCGACGAAGCAATCCATTCTTTCGTTCCGCAGAAGCAGGTACTGCCGTGCGATGTCACCGCCGCAGCAATCCGCCGAGCGCGCCGCGCACCAACGCCCGCCCGACCGAGCCGCCGAGCGAGCCGCCGACAGATTTGCCGAGATCGGCAACGATGCCGCCGAGCACCTTGTTGGTGACCGAGCGCGTCACGTCGCGCGCAATAACCTGGCCGGTCGACATCTTGCCGCGCTTGACGTTGGTGCCGAAGATGCTGCCGACAATCCCGCCGAGCTGCCCGAGGATTCCACCGCCACTGCTGCCGCCGTCCGCTTCTGCCGGATGTGCGGCCGTGTCCGCGATGCGCTTCTGCAGCATCTCGTAAGCGGATTCGGCGTCGACCGCGGTCTCGTATTTGCCCTTCACCGGGCTCTTGTTCATGATCGCCTTGCGGTCCTCCGGCGTGATCGGCCCGATCCGTCCCGTCGGCGGCCGAACCATGACGCGCTCGACCATCGCCGGCGTGCCGCCGCCTTCGAGGAAGGACACCAACGCCTCGCCGTTGCCGAGTTCCATGATGACGCGTGCGGTGTCGAGCTTCGGATTGGGCCGGAAGGTCTGCGCCGCCGCAGCAACCGCCTTCTGGTCGCGCGGCGTGAAGGCGCGCAACGCATGCTGGACGCGGTTGCCCAACTGGGCGAGCACCTTGTCCGGCACGTCGATCGGGTTTTGCGTGACGAAATAAACGCCGACGCCCTTGGAACGGATCAGCCGCACCACCTGTTCGATCTTGTCCATCAGCGCCTTTGGCGCATCGTTGAACAACAGATGCGCCTCGTCGAAGAAGAACACCAGTTTCGGCTTCGGCAGGTCGCCGGCTTCCGGCAGTTCCTCAAACAGTTCCGACAGCATCCACAACAGGAAGGTCGCGTAGAGCCGCGGGCTCTGCATCAGCTTGTCGGCGACCAGGATATTGACCATGCCCCGGCCGTCGCTGTCGGTCCTTATGAAATCCTTCAGCGTCAGCGCCGGTTCGCCGAAGAATTTCGCGCCGCCCTGGTTCTCCAGCACCAGAAGCTGGCGCTGAATGGTTCCTACTGTCGCCTTCGTGACATTACCGAAGCCCTGCGCGGCTTTACGGATCTCCGCCAGCGGGTCTTCTTCAGCGTCTGGGCCCTTCTTGCCGGTAGCCGGGACAATCGCATCGAGCAGCGCACGCAGATCCTTCATATCGATCAGCGTCAGGCCGTTTTCGTCTGCGACACGGAACGCGACATTGAGGACGCCCTCCTGCACATCGTTCAGATCGAGCATCCGGGACAGCAGCAACGGCCCCATTTCGGTGACGGTGGCCCGGACCGGATGGCCCTGCTCACCGAATACGTCCCAAAACACAGTCGAGAACTGGTCGGGCTGGAATTTCAGCCCCATCTCGCCGGCCCGCTTGAGGATGAAGTCCTTTGCCTCGCCGACTTCGGAGATACCGGAGAGGTCGCCCTTGATGTCGGATGCAAAGACGGGAACACCGGCGCGCGCGAACCCTTCCGCCATCACTTGCAGCGACACGGTCTTGCCGGTTCCGGTCGCCCCGGTGACGAGGCCGTGCCGATTGGCGAGCGCGAGCGTCAGCCATGCCATCTGCTCGCCCTTGCCGATAAAAATCTTCTCGTCGGTATCGGCTGTCTTGTTATCGGGGGTCGCCATCACATCGCCTCTTCGCGCGCATCGGGGAAGTTTGGTCGCCAAGCCACACCATCATATCGCATCCTGCCCGCCGAATGAAACCGTCCATGGACGAGGATGTAGCTCGAACCCTTGCAGACTGCGGTCTCATACTTTTCTCCAAGGCGGTAGAAAAACGGAGGCCGCAGTGCGGCAACATGCCGTGAATCCGGCGTTCACTCTTGCATTGCTGCAACACTCGACGAGTGATCTAGAACGAAAATCGCCTTCGCACGCGCGGATCGCTTGTATTTCAGACCGTGGACGCTCAAGATAAATTCACAAGGAACGACCCGGTAACAAACCGGCTGAGGGCGGGGCAATATGGACGAATTGATTGGACAGCTGGCCACCGAGGCTGGCATCGATAGCGCTGTCGCTGAAAAAACCATCGGCATCGTTCTGGGATTCCTCCGTAACGAGGGTCCCGCCGACAAGGTCCAGGCTCTGATCGACCAAATTCCGGGTGCGGAGGCTGCGATCGCCGCCTCGAACAGCAACACCGGCTTCTCCAGGTTGATGGGCGGCGGGCTGATGGCGCTCGGCACCAAGCTGATGGCGCTCGGTTTGGGCATGAGCGAGATTCAGAGCGTGGCGCGTGAACTTTTCCGGTTCGGCCGCGACAAAATCGGAGCGGACAAAATGGGGGAGATCATTTCGGGGACGTCGGGACTCAGCCAGTTCGCGTAAAACACCTCCCCTTGCCTGCGCACATTCCTTTGCATCGAGTAACATGACATATCCCCTCTCCGAGATCGAAGGCCTGACCGCCTACTCCGCCTCGAAACTGAAATCGCTTGGCATCCGCACGACCGAAGCGCTGCTCGAAGCCGCCCGCACCGTCAAGGGACGCAAGGCGCTCGCCACGAAGACCGGGATCAGCGAACAGCAACTGCTGGAATGGGCCAATTTCTCCGACTACATGCGGATTCCCGGGATGGGCAAGGCGAAGGTCGGGCTGGTGCGCGCCGCCGGCGTGCCGACGGTCCGCGAACTCGCGCTCCGCAACCCGGCGCGGCTCGCCCAGAACATGAAAGACATCAATATCAAGCGTAAGCTGGTCCGCGTCATGCCGTCGGAGAAGTCGGTCGGGCAAATAATCGCCCATGCGCGCAAGCTGCAGCCGAAAATCAGCTACTAGACCGAGCAAAAGTTGGCCAGCTTACCTATGTAGGCC
>JACDAG010000420.1 GCA_013695565.1 Bradyrhizobium sp. | reverse complement strand
TGATGATCCTGGACGCGGACCTGACGATGCCGCCGGAGGCGCTGCCGAAGTACCACGCCGTGATCGAGAGCGGGAAGGCCGAATTCGTCAACGGCACCCGGCTGGTCTATCCATGGAAAGTGAGGCGATGCGCCCGCTGATTCATTGCCAACCGCTGCTTCGCCTCTCTGTTCAGCTATCTCGTCAATACCCGCCTGACCGACACGCTGTGCGGCACCAAGGTGTTGCTGCGAAAGGACTACGAGATGCTGGCGCGGGAGCGCGCCTATTTCGGCAATTTCGATCCGTTCGGCGATTTCGATCTGATTTTCGGCGCCGCCAAGCAGACCCTGAAAATCGTCGAGACGCCGATCCACTACAAGGCCGCACTTTCGGCGAAACCCAGATCTCGCGCTTTCGCGACGGCTGGCTGCTGTTGAGGATGGTCTGGTTTGCCTATCGCAAGCTCAAGGCTATTTGATTTCTGCGGCTCAGCGCATACGACCCTTCCGGCGTGCCCGGAAAGCACCCGCCCTACTTCCCCCACATCTCCTTGGCGACATCGACCGCGAGCTTGAGCTTGGCCCACTGCTCTTCCTCGGTCAGCAAATTGCCTTCCTCGGTGGAAGCGAAACCGCATTGCGGCGATACCGCGAGCTGGTCCAGCGGCGCGAATTTGCTCGCCTCCAGCAGCCGCGCCTTGATGTCTTCCTTCTTTTCCAGCTCGCCCGATTTCGAGGTGATGACACCGACCACCACGATCTTGTTGCCCTTCGGCAGATAGCGCAGCGGCTCGAAGCCGCCGGCGCGCTCGGAATCGTATTCGAGGAAATAGCCGTCGTAATTGGTGCCGGCCAGCATGGTCTCCGCCACCGGCTCGTAGCCGCCGGACGAAATCCAGGTGGAGCGGAAATTGCCGCGACAGACATGCGTGGTGATGGTCATGTCGGCCGGCCGCTCTGATATCGCGTAGTTGATGACGCGAGCGTAGATTTCCTGAAGGCCGTCGGGATTGTCGCCGCGCTCGCGAGCCTTTTTCAATTCCTCCTGCGAGCAGAGATAGGCCCAGACCGTATCGTCGAACTGAAGGTAGCGGCAGCCGGCATCGTAAAACGCCTTGACGGCCTTGCGGTAGGTCTTGCCGAGATCCTCGAAGAACATGTCGAGATCGGGATAGACATCTTTCGAGATCGCCCTGCGGCCGCCGCGGAAATGCAGCACCGCTGGCGACGGGATCGTCATCTTCGGCATCACATGCGCGGCGTCCGCATGTTTTTTCAGGAAACGAAAATGATCGAGCATCGGATGATCGGCGGGGAAATCGAGCTTGCCGATCACCCGCACCGCGTCATGCCGGGTCTCCACCCCGGCGAACTGGATGCCGGTCTCGGGATGAAACAGTTCGCATCCCGTCAGCTCGGCGAGAAAGTCGAAAT
The DNA here is from genome assembly GCA_013695565.1 of Bradyrhizobium sp. Classification (GTDB taxonomy): domain Bacteria; phylum Pseudomonadota; class Alphaproteobacteria; order Rhizobiales; family Xanthobacteraceae; genus Bradyrhizobium. Next base: position 8,254 of record JACDAG010000420.1, on the reverse strand, counting down.
GCCACCAGGAGCGGCGGAATTCGCCGTCGGTCGCGAGATTCAGGCCGATCGAGGCCTGCTTGTGCACGACCTTCTCGATCTCCATGTCCTCGACCTTGCGCAGGTCATCGGACGAGATCTCGCCCTTCTCCAGCCTGGCGCGCGCCTCCTTGATGCGCGGCGGCCGCAACAGGCTGCCGACCTCGTCGGCGCGGAAAGGGGCTTTGGTTCGCTGCATGGTCTTAACTCCCGAGGAACTCTAATGTGCTGTCGCGCCGGAGACGCCGAGAAAGCGTTCCAGGACGGCGGGATCGGCTTTTAACGTGCTGCTTGCCGCATCATGGACGATCGCGCCGCGCTCCAATATCACAACGCGGTCGGCAAGCCCTAGAATCTTCTGCGCGTTCTGTTCGACAATGATGGAGCAAATGCCGCCGGCCCGGGTGATGGCGCCCAGCGCCTTCAGCAGCTCTTCGACGATGATCGGGGCCAGCCCCTCGGTCGGCTCGTCCAGCAGCAGCACCTTCGGATTGAGCGTCAGCGCGCGGCCGATCGCCAGCATCTGCTGTTCACCGCCCGAAAGCTGGTTGCCGAAATTGTTGCGACGCTCCTTCAGCCGCGGAAACATCTCGTAGACTTTTGTCACTGTCCACGGGCCGGGCTGGGCGACGGCGGTCATGTTCTCCTCCACCGTCAGCGAACGGAAGATATTGCGCTCCTGCGGCACCCAGCCGATACCCGCCCGCGCCCGCTGATCCGGCCGCATCGCGGTGATGTCGAGCCCGCCGAGGGTAATGGTGCCGCCAAAACGGCGGGTGATCCCGACGATCGAATTGACCAGCGTGGTCTTGCCGGTGCCGTTGCGTCCCAGCAGCGCCAGCACCTGGCTTTCCGGCAGGCGCAGCGACATTTCGGGCAATACCACCGCTTCGCTGTAACCGGCGCGCAGCCCTTCGATGGCGAGCAGATCAGACATCGGCGGCCTCGCCGAGATAGACCGCCTTCACTCTTGCGTCGCGCGCCACCTCGTCCGGCGGACCCTCCACCAGCATCGCGCCATTGACCAGCACCGAAATACGGTCGGCGAACGAGAACACCAGATCCATGTCGTGCTCGATCAGGAGCACGGTGACGTCGCGCGGCAACGCCGCCACGGCGGCGAGGATATCGTGGCGCTCGCTTTCGGGCACGCCGGCGGCCGGCTCGTCGAGCAGCAGCACGCGCGGCCTGGCGGCAATGGCGACCGCGATCTCGAGCAGACGCTGTTTTCCATAAGGCAGGGTCACGGTCAGGTCGTTCATGACGTCGAGCAGCCGGAAGCGCGCCAGATTCTCCGCGATCTCGGCATTGACGTCGTCGCGCGTCCCCATCCGGCGCCACCAGTCGCCGCCGCGGCCCAGCCGCTCCGACACCGCAAGACCGATGGTCTCGAGCGGCGTCAAATCGGCATAAAGCTGGTTGATCTGGAAGGTGCGCGACAGCCCGCGCAGCACCCTGGTGTGGACGGCCAGGTCGGTGATGTCGTTGCCCTCGAGCAGGATGCGCCCGGCATCGGGCTTGAGCACGCCAGTCAAGAGATTGATGACGGTGGTCTTGCCGGCGCCGTTGGGGCCGATCAGCGCGTGGCGAGCGCCCTGCTCTATCTTGAGCGACAGATCCCGGGTGACCCTGAGACCGCCGAACCGTTTCTCCAGCCCGTTCGTTTCCAGCGCAACCGTCATGACGCGTCCCTTTCGGGAACCACAACGACGGCCTTGCGTCCGGCAAACTGCCGGATCACCAGGTTCGGCAGCCACAGCGCCCAGCGATGCATGCGCGCCCGGCCGACCAGCACGATCACGACCAGCACGAGGCCGATCCAGAACTGCCAATATTGCGGCGTGATGGTCGAGAACACTTCCTGCAGCATCTTGAACGCCACGGCACCGATCAGCCCGCCATAGAGATAGCCGGTGCCGCCGATCACCAGCACCAGCATCAGGTCGGCGGAGCGTTCGAACGCGAACACATCCAGCGAGGCCAGCGCCGTGGTCTGGGTGAACAGAGCGCCTGCGATCCCGGCATAAAACGCCGACAGCGTATAGACCGCAATCAGCCGCCGGTTGACGGGGATACCGATCGCGGCCGCCCGCAGCGGATTGTTGCGGATCGCGCGCAACGACAGGCCGAAAGGCGAATGCACGATGCGCCGCGCCAGCAGGAACAGGATGAACAGCACGGCAAGGCAGTAGAAGAAACCGACCTTGCCGAACATGTCGAACGCGAACAGCCCGAGAATTGGCTGCATCTCGATGCCCTGCAGCCCGTCGGAGCCGCCCGTGATGTTGGAAAAGCGCTCCGCCAGCGCCTCCAGCAACAGCGCAATCCCCAGCGTCACCATCAACCGGGTCAGGTCGACGCCCCTGATCACGAGGAAGCTGGTGAGGAAGCCCACCCCGGTGGCGATGAGGCCGGCGGCGAGCAGCGCCAGCACGGGTTCGGGGATAATGCCGTGCAATGCCAGCAGCCCCGCGGAATAGGCGCCGACGCCGAAGAACGCGGCGTGGCCGAGCGATACCACGCCGGCATACCCCAGGATCAGATCGAGCGACAAGGCAAATAGCCCGAGCCGCAGGATGTCGGTCATGATCAGATAGCGGGACGGAAACAACAACGCGCCGGCCAGCACGAGAACCCAGAATGCGACTTCACTGAGGCGCCATCGCGCGTGCTGCCTGGCATGATATCCGACGTCAGCCTTTGCGGTCATGTCGGCGTCAACGCGTGGCTGCGCGGCCGAACAGGCCGTTCGGACGCCAGATCAGGATCACGATCATGATGGTGTAGATCACGAAGGGCCCGAGCTTGGGCACGTAATATTTGCCGGCGACGTCGCCGATTCCGAGCAGCAGCGAAGCCAGAAACGGCCCGGTGATGCTGGAGGAGCCGCCGACGGTGACCACGATCAGGAAGTAGATCATGAACTTGAGCGGAAAATACGGATCGAGGCCGAGAATTTCGGCGCTCAGCGCGCCGCCCAGGCCGGCAAGTCCGCAGCCGAAGGCAAAGGTGAAGGCAAAGACCTGCGGCACATTGATGCCGAGGCCGCTCGCCGCGCGCGGATCGTCCACCGCCGCGCGCAAACGGCTGCCAAAGCGGGTTTTCGCCAGGATCAATTGCAGCGCCACGGTGAGCAAGCCGCAGATCACGATGATCATCAGCCGGTAGCGGCCGATGCCGACGCCGAAGAAATCGAACTGGCCTTCAAGGGCTGACGGCAGCTTGATGAATATCCGCGACGATCCCATGATGTAATCGACCGATGCCACCGACATGAAGGTGAGGCCGATCGAGAACAATACCTGGTCGAGATGGCTTCTCGTGTAGAGGTGGCGGTACAGCGAGCGTTCGAGCACCACGCCGATCAGGGCACTGGAAACGAAGGCCAGCGGCAACGCCGCGAAGAACGGCCAGCCTGAATTGTTGACCAGCACGGCGCAGACATAGCCGCCGGTCATGGCGAAGGCGCCATGGGCAAGATTGACGAAATTCATCAACCCGAGCGTCACGGCAAGGCCGCAAGCCAGCACGAACAGCAGCATGCCGTAGGCGACACCGTCGAACAGGATGGTGAAAAGGGTTGTCATTGGATGGAACAGGACCTCTCAACGCAGGCCGTCATTCCGGGATGGTCCGAAGGACCAGACCGCAGATGCGCAATTGCGCATCGGGGAATCTCGAGATTCCGGGTTCGCATCTTCAATGCGCTCCGGGATAACGGCTACGCCGTCACTTCTTCGTCTTGCCGGAGTCCTTGACCGCCTCGAAGGTCGCGAATTCGACGTTGTAGAGTTCGCCGTCGACCTTCTCGACCTTGCGGATATAGATGTTCTGCACGATATCGCGGGTCTCGGGATCGATCGAGATCGGGCCGCGCGGACTTTCCCACTTCATGCCCTTCATCGCCTCGATCAGCGCATCGCCGTCGGTCTTGCCGCCGGTTTTCTTCAGCGCTTCATAGATCAACCGGATGCCATCATAGCCACCCACCGCCATAAAGCCCGGGCGGGAGTTGAACGCCTTCTTGTAAGCGGCGACGAATTCCTTGTTGGCTGCAGACGGATGCGCGGTGGAATAGAGATGCGCCGTCACGGTGCCGAGCGCCGCATCGCCCATGCCGTTCAGAAGATCGTCGTCCATGACGTCGCCGGGGCCGATCACCTTGATGCCCGATTTATCGAGCCCGCGTTCGGCATATTGCTTCATGAAATTGCCGCCCTGGCCTGCCGGCACGAACACGAACACCGCGTCGGGCTTGGAGTCCTTCATGCGCTGCAGGAACGGCGCGAAGTCCGGATTGGCGAGGGGCACCTTGACCTCTTCGACGATCTCGCCGCCGCCGGCAGTGAAATTCTGCCTGAAGAAGTTCAACGCATCGTTGCCGGGTGCGTAGTCGGAGGTCAGGGTTGCGACCTTCTTGATACCGTTCTTGGCGGCCCAGTCACCGATGATCGTCGAGGATTGCGCCAGCGTGAAGCTGGTGCGCACGATATAGGGCGAGCGCTCGGTGATGATCGAGGTACCCGCCGCCATCACGATTTGCGGGATCTTGCCCTGGGTCGCCAGCGGTGCCGCGGCCAGTGCTGCCGGCGTCACGCCAAAGCCCGCGATGAAATTGACCTTGTCGTTGACGATCAGTTCCTGCGCCAGCCGCTTGGTATTGTCGGGAACCGCCGCGTCGTCTTTCAGGATGATCTCGATCTTGCGACCGGCGACGGTATCGCCGTTCTGCTGCATATAAAGCTTGACCGCGTTATCGATCTGCTTGCCGGTCGATGCCTGGCCGCCGGTCATCGGCAGGATCAGGCCGATCTTGACGGCGTCCTGCGCACTTGCGGGTGCAAGCGCCAGTACACCGGCGACGGCACCTGCGGCCAGCAACATTTGACTGCGAATAGACATGATTTTCTCCCCTGATCGGTCTAGTGGCTCGAACCGAGTCCCCGGCCCTTGCCTCACCATAGCCCAGATTTTTTGGCCGTGTAGCGCGGTCAAATGGCGTCTTCCGGCCGCTGATTGTCAATCGGACGAAGGGCGCGTTTCCTTGGACGGGCACGTCCCCGGGGGGCGTTCCTCGGTCAGCCCTCAGGGAGTATTATAATACCGTCGGCGCCTTCAGATGGGCCGACCCGCATTACTGTCTCCAGCTTCGGTTTTATTTGTACGTTTGTACAAATAAAATGTTGCTGTCAACAAAGAACCGCCAGGTCGAGCCCGCCGCTATACGGCCCCAAATCCATCATCCTTAAAGGTCTAGATTGTAACCTGCCGCCATGTCGATCCGTACCCGCCATATCGTAACTATCGCCGCGCTCTCGCTCGCGAGCGGAGCGCTGTGCGGCTGCGGCACCATCAATGAAAAACTTTCGGGCACCGTCAGCGACGCCATTCCGGTCTGGGCCGGCGGCCTGTCTGCAGATGCCCCACCGCGCCCCGGTACCGTGAAGTACGATGAATTCATGAAGGAACGCGAGCGGAAGCGCCTGTTGCCGGCATCCGAACGTGGCGACGAGGTCAAACCGGCGCGGGCCCCCGAAAGCTCTGTTCAGTAAACGACGGATCGCCCCCTATCACGACCAGCGCAGCGGACGGGATCGGCCTTCGACACGTTGCGGCAACGAACTTTCCGGGAAGGGAATTGCAAAAGCAGCGTCGGCGTTAGGCTACGGCAAAACGGCCGCGCTTATGGTCGGGATTGCTGATCCCGACTCGGCTGCGGCACGATAGTCGCGCGCGACCTTTTCCAGAGCCTCTCGCGCTTCCCTGATGGTGCTGAGCGCCGCCTGCTCGAGACACAGGCGCTCCATCTTGCGAAATTCGTCTGACATGTTACGCGATACAGCATCGGTTAAATCTGCTTGTAATAATAGTTCCATCCCGGGCCGGGATCAAGGATTGCTCCATGTTGTGGATTGCTCCATGTTGGAATTTCGGCACGCACTGAGCTTGCTGGTGACTTCACGATGATCCTGGCCAAGCACAGGTCCGCCCAAGTGGATCGGCGCACTGGCCGCAATGCTGCTCTATTTCCCCACCGCATATTGGTTGAGGGCGTCGTTCGTTGAAGATGCAAATTTCGCGAAGGGGCCGAACGTCGCCGGCGAAAAGCGCCTGACGTATCGGCCGTTTTCCAAACTCCGCGGATCCGGTTTTTCGGTTGGCCAGAACGCTATGGTCTGTTCGACGACCTTACCGATACCGCAGAGGACCCCCATCGGTCGCCGATCGAGATGTTTGAGAATGACAAGCGCCTTGGTCCCGCGCGCAGTTCGGAAGCAGATATCGTGGCGCTGGGACAGGGCCGTTTTTCTCATTGAGGAAAAACGGCACCACGCTCTATTGGTCTTCGAGCGACGGCAGCGATCCCAATACCAATGGCAGGCTTATTGGGTCGTCAAGCCGGCGGCCCGCGCGCCGAATTAGGACAAGGGTGTGGATCACCGGTTCAGTGCCGAGCCAATCCGCGCCGCGTCGAGTGCGAGGGCACTTTCGCCCGAGAGCGCTCTAATCCATGAACACGACGGTCTTGCGCCCGTTGAGGATCACGCGATCCTCGAGATGATGGCGCATGGCCTGGGCCAGCACGCGGCGCTCGATATCGCGGCCCTTGCGCGAGAGGTCTTCGGGCGTGTCGCGGTGGCTGATACGTTCGACGTCCTGATCGATGATCGGGCCCTCGTCGAGATCGCGCGTCACGTAATGCGCGGTCGCGCCGATCAGTTTGACGCCGCGCTCATGCGCCTGATGGTAGGGCCGCGCGCCCTTAAAGCCCGGCAGGAACGAGTGATGAATGTTGATGCAGCGCCCGGATAGTTTCGCCGACATCTCATCCGACAGGACCTGCATATAGCGCGCCAGCACCACGAGGTCGGTGCCGCTGTCCTGGACCAGTTTCAGGACCGCCTGCTCCTGCTCGCGCTTCGTCTCCTTGGTGACCGGCAAATAGTGGAACGGGATCGGGCCGAAATCGAGATTGCCGTAGGTCTCGCGCGGATGGTTGGAGACAACAGCCGTCGGGATCATCTCGAGTTCACCGGTGCGCCAGCGGTAGAGGATATCGACCAGGCAATGATCCGATTTGGAAACCAGCAGCATCACCCGGCGGTGGCTGGCGCGATCGCGCATCTGCCAGTCCATCCCGAAGCGATCGGCGATCGCGGTAAAGCCGGTCTGTAACGCCGCCAGTTCGACCGCGAGATCGGCGGCGGTGAACACCACCCGCATTAAGAATTTCCTGGTCTCGACGTCGTCGAACTGCTGGGCGTCCAGGATGTTCTGCCCATTGTGGGCGAGAAAGGTCGACACCGCGGAGACGATGCCAGGGCGATCCGGGCAGGACAGGGTCAGGACGAATTTATGATCGGGCATGGCGTACTTGATTGCAATTCAGGCACAGGGTGAGAACGCTTGTTTGCGGCCCTGCTCTATCACCGCCAACCGGCTTGCGCCAATCCGCAAACCGGCGTCAGGATGAACAAAGCACGACGATCGGCGTTGGAGCGAGGTCATGGCAGACAGACTGAACGGCTACCGTATCCTGATCCTGGAAACCCGGGAGGAAGCGCAGTTTTCCCGCCTGCTCACCGAGCAGGGCGCGGACGTGTTGCAATGTCCGATGTTCACCATCCACGACGCGCCGGATCCGGCACCGATCGAGGCCTGGATCAGGCGGTTCGTCACAACATCTTGCGACGACATGGTGCTGATGACCGGCGAAGGCCTGCGCCGGCTGATGAAGGTCGTGCGCCGCATCGGCCTCGAGCCGGAATTCGTGGCCGCGCTCGGCAAGGCCCGCACATTCGCGCGCGGTCCCAAACCCGGCAAGGCGCTGCGCGAAATCGGGCTGGAACCACAGGTGACGACGGAGAAACCAACGTCGGAGGGCATCGCCGAGATGCTGTCGCGTGTCGATCTGCACGGGCACCGCGTCGGGCTGCAACTCTATCCGGACAAGGATCACAGCGTCCTGATCGGTGCGATCAAGGTGCAGGGCGCCGAGGTCGATACCGTGCTCCCCTATGTGTATGACGCCCAGGCCGCCGACACAAATATCGTCACCGCCATCGACGAGATGGCTGCCGGCCGCATCGATGCCATCGCGTTGACCAATCTAGGCCAGGTCCGCCGTCTCGTCGAGGTCGCTCGGGCGCGCGGATGTGAAGACCGGTTGCGAGAAGGACTGGCGCAGACGCCGATTGCTTCGGTGGGGCCGGTGGTTTCCGACGAACTCAAATCC
>JACDAG010000413.1 GCA_013695565.1 Bradyrhizobium sp. | reverse complement strand
ACCTCCCGAAGCGACGCAGCCCACAACGCAAGCGTCTCTTCAATCGACGCTGTCTGCGTCCACGACCTTCGAATCATGGTTGCCCATGGATTCAGAAATCTTCAGAAAGGGCAACTGTAATGTTAGGACGTCGTATCCGCCAATCTTTTGCGACTGTCGCAGCGCAATCTGGCTCGGTTTTGCGCGTTCTTGGCGTAACTCATTGGAAAGACTCAGATGTGTAGATGCCCTAGTGCGTTCGCAGGGACGACACCACCTCCGCACTTCTCATAGGCAACGCCTGCCCGTTGTTAGTGCTTGATGTCGACCGGAACCAGTGTTCTGCTTAAAAAAGCTGCTGGAGTAGCCCGTCCGTGTCGATCTTCGTCGCACTACATCATGTCACCCACTACAAGTACGACCGACCGATCGACATCGGCCCGCAAACCATACGCCTGCGGCCGGCGCCGCATACGCGCACGCCGGTCCTGAGCTATTCGCTCAAGGTCACGCCAGCAAATCACTTCGTGAACTGGCAGCAGGATCCACAAGGCAATTGGCTGGCGCGATTCGTTTTCCCGGAGAAGTCCACCGAACTGAAGATCGAGGTCGATTTCTCGGCGCAGATGACCGTGGTCAATCCGTTCGATTTCTTCGTCGAGCCCTATGCCACCAGTTTCCCGTTGCAATATACCGACGATCTCAAGACCGAGCTGGCGCCGTATCTGGCGACTTCGGATGAAGGGCCGCTGTTCGCCGCTTATTTGAAGGACATTCCGCGTCAGGCCGACAGCACGGTAAACTTCCTCGTCGATCTCAACGCGCAGCTGCAGAAGAAGGTCAGCTACGTCATCCGGATGGAGCCGGGCATCCAGACTCCGGAGGAGACTCTCGCCGAGGGCTCCGGATCATGCCGCGATTCCGCCTGGCTGTTGATCCAGATTTTCCGGCATCTCGGGCTCGCCGCGCGTTTCGTCTCCGGCTATCTGATTCAGCTCCGCCCCGACATCGATCCAGTCGAAGGGCCGCGCGAGGTCGAGAGCGATTTCACCGATCTGCATGCCTGGGCCGAGGTGTATCTGCCGGGGGCGGGGTGGATCGGCTTCGACGTCACCTCGGGCATGCTGACGGGCGAGGGGCACATTCCCGTCGCCGCCACGCCGCATTACCGCTCGGCGGCACCGATCTCTGGCAGCGCCGGCGTTGCCAATGTCGAGTTCGGCTTCGAGATGAGCGTCAAGCGCATCCGCGAAGCGCCGCGGATCACCCGGCCGTTCTCTGATGCATCCTGGTCGCGTCTCGACAAATTGGGTGAAGCGGTCGATGCGGACCTGAAAAAGGATGATGTGCGGCTGACGATGGGTGGCGAGCCGACCTTCGTTTCCGTCGACGACCTGGAATCGCCGGAATGGAATATTGCCGCCGTCGGCCCGACCAAGCGCGCGCTCGCCGACGATTTGATCCGCAAACTGCACGCGCGCTTTGCGCCCGGTGGGCTGCTGCATTATGGACAGGGCAAATGGTATCCGGGCGAAAGCCTGCCGCGCTGGGCGTTCGGGCTCTATTGGCGCAAGGATGCCGTGCCGATCTGGAAGAACGCTGACCTGATCGCCAATATCGAGAATCCACGCAAGGCTGAAATCGCCGACGCTGAACGTTTTGCCGGAGGCATAGCGCAAAAGCTCGGGCTCGCCGTCGATTACGTGCTGCCCGCGTTCGAAGACACCGCGCATTGGCTGCAGAAGGAAGCCGCGCTGCCGGCCAATGTCGATCCGGCCGACTCCAAACTGGCCGACCCGGAAGAGCGCTCGCGGATGGCGCGGGTGTTCGATTCCGGGCTCCACAAGCCCAAGGGTTTTGTGCTGCCGATCCAGCGCTGGAACGAGGCCTTCAAGCACCCGCCCGGCCACTGGCGCAGCGAGCGCTGGAAGATCCGGCGCGGCCATCTGTTCCTGTTTCCAGGCGATTCCCCGCTTGGCTTGCGGCTGCCGATCGCTTCGCTGGAACACATCTCGCCGGAAGAATATCCCTACATCGTCGAGCAGGATCCGATGGAGCCGCGCGACGAACTGGGAGTTTCCGACACCGGGGCCAAAGTCGAGGACACCAAGGCAAAGGAGAAGCCAAAACTCGAACCCGTGCGCACGGCGATGTCGATCGAAACCCGCGACGGGGTTTTGTGCGCGTTCATGCCGCCGGTCGAGAAGCTGGAAGATTATCTGGAATTGATCAATGCGGTGGAGGCGACCGCCGAGGAACTGCAGTTGCAGGTCCATGTCGAGGGCTATTCGCCGCCTTACGATCCGCGGGTCGAAGTCATCAAAGTGACACCCGATCCCGGCGTCATCGAGATCAACATCCAGCCGGCGCAGAGCTGGCGCGAGGCGGTCGATATCACTTTCGGTCTCTACGAGGACGCCGCCAAGACGCGCCTCGGCGCCAATCGTTTCCTGGTCGATGGCCGCCACACCGGCACCGGCGGCGGCAACCATGTCGTGGTCGGCGGCAGCACGCCGCAGGATTCACCGTTCCTGCGCCGTCCGGATCTGTTGAAGAGCCTGGTACTGTACTGGCAGCGGCATCCGTCGCTGTCCTATCTGTTCTCGGGCATGTTCATCGGCCCGACCAGCCAGGCGCCGCGCATCGACGAGGCGCGACACGACGGCCTCTATGAACTGGAGATCGCGCTGGCCCATGTGCCGCCGCCCGGCATCGAGGCGCCGCTGTGGCTGGTCGATCGTCTGTTCCGGCACATCCTCGTTGATATCACCGGCAATACCCATCGCGCCGAAATCTGCATCGACAAGCTCTATTCGCCTGATGGACCGACCGGCCGTCTCGGATTGGTCGAGTTCCGCGCACTGGAAATGCCGCCCGACCCGCGGATGTCCCTGGCGCAGCAACTCTTGATCCGGGCGCTGATCGCAAAAATGTGGCGCGAACCGCAGCAAGGCCAGTTCGTGCGCTGGGGCACCACGCTGCACGACCGCTTCATGCTGCCGCATTTTCTCTGGGAAGATTTCCTGGGTGTGCTCGAAGAACTCAAGCAGTCCGGCTACGAGTTTTCGCCGGAATGGTTTGCCGCCCAGCTCGAATTTCGTTTCCCGGTGTTCGGCCGCGTCCATCATGGCGGCGTGGCGCTGGAACTGCGTCAGGCGCTGGAGCCCTGGCATGTGCTTGGCGAAGAAGGTTCGGCCGGCGGCACCGTGCGTTATGTCGATTCGTCGGTGGAGCGGTTGCAGATCAAGGCATCGGGCTTCATTGAGGGCCGCCATGTCGTCACCTGTAACGGCCGGCGGATGCCGATGACGGCCACCGGCCGCTCCGGCGAAGCGGTCGCCGGGGTCCGATTCAAGGCCTGGCAGCCGGCATCGGGCCTGCATCCGACCATTCCGGTCCATGCGCCCCTGACATTTGATTTAATTGATACCTGGAATGGCCGTTCGCTCGGCGGCTGCGTCTACCATGTCGCCCATCCCGGCGGCCGCTCCTATGACACCAAGCCGGTCAATTCCTACGAGGCTGAGGCGCGGCGGCTGGCCCGGTTTCAGGACCACGGCCACACCCCTGGCAAGATCGATCCGCCGCCCGAGGAACGCACGATTGAATTCCCTTTGACGCTCGACTTGAGGACGCCGCTCCGGCACTAAAGGTGCCGTAATCGGAGAGTCGGATGGCGGGGCAAGCCGGCAGTCAAGATAACAAAACCCGTCCGGGCCAGCGCCGGATGGCGCAATGGACCCGTGACTACGCGCGGTTGCCCGGAATTCCCGATGAATATATCGGCCAGGACGGCGCGCCCCGGGCCGCCTGGACCCGTTTTTTCGACGCCTTTGCCGCCCTTTCGCCCGCCGATATCGAACGCCGATTCGCCTCCGCCGACCGCCATCTGCGCGAAGCCGGCGTCACCTATCGCGCGCCGGGCGAGACCGCCGACCGGATGTGGCCGCTCAGCCATCTGCCGCTCATCATCGACGACGCCGACTGGCAGCAATTGACCGCCGGCATCGCCCAGCGCGCGCAGTTGCTGGAAATGGTCCTGCGCGACCTCTATGGCGAGGGCCGGCTGGTGGCTGACGGCGCCGTGCCGGCGGCGGCAATCGCCGGCAGCAACGAATATCTGCGCGCGGTGTGCGGCGTGAAGCCGCCGGGTGGACGCTATCTGCATCTGTATGCCGCCGATGTCGGCCGCGGTCCGGATGGCCGCTGGTGGGTGCTGAGCGATCGTACGCAAGCGCCTTCGGGGGCCGGTTACGCGCTGGAAAACCGCCTGGTGCTGTCGCGCGTCTTCTCCAATCTCTACAAATCGATGAACGTCGAGCGCGTCGCACCGTTCTTCGAGGCGTTCCGCGACGCGCTACGCGCCAGCGCCGACCGCGACGATCCGCGGATCGGGTTGCTGACGCCCGGCGCCTTCAACGAAACCTATTTCGAGCATGCGACGATCGCGCGCTATCTCGGCTTTCTGCTGGTCGAGGGCGACGATCTCGCCGTCAGCGGCGATCGCGTCCATATCCGCACCGTCGCCGGGTTGAAGCGGCTCGACGTGCTGTTGCGCCGGGTCGATTCCAATTTCCTCGATCCGCTGGAACTCGATGCGTCCTCGCATCTCGGCGTGCCCGGCCTGATCGACGTGATGCGCAAGAGCGGCGTCGTGGTCGCCAACATGCCGGGGTCCGGCGTGCTGGAGGCGCGGGCGCTATTGGGCTTCCTGCCCAATTTTTGCCGCCGCCTGCTCAGCGAGGATTTGCTGATGCCGCACATCGCGACCTGGTGGTGCGGTCAGAAATCGGCGCGCGAGGAAGTGCTGTCGCGGCTCGATGATTTCGCGATCGAAGGCGCCTACAGCCGTGCCGTGCCGGGCTTTCCGGGCAACGGACCGGTGCTATCAAGTGAATTGTCGGCGCCCGATCGTGAGCGGCTCAGAAGCGCGATCTCCGAACGCGGCATCGACTTCGTCGGCCAGGAACTGGTGCGGCTGTCGACGACGCCCACCTGGGAAAACGGCCGGGTCACGCCGCGTCCGTTCGTGCTCAGGGTATTTGCCGCCGCCTCAGCCAACGGCTGGACCATCCTGCCCGGCGGCTTCTGCCGGATCGCCGAAGAGCCCGACGCTCGCGCTGTGTCGATGGGCGATGGCGCGCGGTCGGCGGACGTCTGGGTGGTCTCCGACAAGGCGATACCGGCCTCGACGCTGCTGCCGGCCGCCGACACCGTGCGGATCAAGCGCATTGCCGGCGTGGTGCCGAGCCGTGCTGCGGACAATCTGTTCTGGCTCGGTCGTTATCTCGAGCGCGCCGAGGCGACGTTGCGGCTGATCCGTGCGCTCGGCACCTCGGTGCGGGATCCCGGCAAGGGCACGTCGACGGCGGCGGGAGGCGCGTCAACCGCGCTGCATTCGGTCGAGCGCATCCAGCGGCTCCTGGTGACCTGGGGCGCGACATCGCAAGCGAGCCGGACCAATTCCGCCAAGGTCGCCGCCGAGGCATTGTTGAGCCCGGAAAAGTTCGGCTCGGCGCTGTCGCTGCTCCGGTCGGCCCAGCGCACCGGGACCTCACTGCGGGAGCGGCTTTCGCCCGACGCCTGGCAAGTCATTACCGAGATGGTGGAGCGTCTTGGCGAAGCGGCCGATGACGATGACGGGATCGTCAGCGCCGCCGAATTGTCCTTGCAGGAGCTCGCGAGCTTTGCCGGGCTGGCGCAGGAGAACATGAACCGTGCCGCCGGCTGGCGCTTCCTCGAAATGGGCCGCCGCGCCGAACGCGCCATCAACACCGCACGGTTCGCGCGCCAGTTCGCCTATGACGAGGCCGGCGACGAGGACCTCGACGTGTTGCTGACGCTGGTGGATTGCCAGATCACCTACCGTTCGCGCTATCTGGTCGGGCCGTCGCTGGCGCCGGTGCGCGATCTGGCGGTGCTGGATCCCTATAATCCACGTTCGGTCGCGTTCCAGGTGGCGGCGCTCAACGAGCACATTGCGAGCCTTCCGAGCCTCAAGGAGCATGGTTTGATCGAGCGGCCGCAGCGGCTGGCCGTGGCGCTACAAGCGATGCTGACGACGGCGGAAGCCGCCTCGCTGGACGTCAAACGCCTGTTCTCGCTGGAGCAGGACCTGCTCAACCTCGCCGACGCCATCGGCCTGCATTATTTCCCGCACGGACCCAATGCGAGCCGGCCGGAGAAGCTAACGGGCCTCGCGTGATCTACGATATCCGTCACGTCACCACCTACAGCTATGAGAGCCCGGTGAGTTTTGCGCGCTGCTCGCTGCGGCTGGAGCCGCGCAGCGGCGACGGCCAGCAACTGGTCTCGCACACCGTCGAGATCCGGCCCAAGCCGGCGGAACGGACGATACGGCGGGATTTTTTCGGAACCCATACCGAGAGCGTGCTGATCGAGACAGCGCATCGCAGCCTGCGGATCGATTCCAGATCGCGGGTGTCGGTCTCGCGGCAGGCGCTTGGCCGCACCACGCCGAGCCCGTCATGGGAAAGCGTCCGCGACGTCGCGCTCGAAGCGTCGAGCCTCGGTCCGGCCTCGCCGGTCGGCTACGTCTTTGCAAGTTCGCTGGTGCCGGTGCTTGGGCCGGTCACGGCGTACGCCGCGGTGAGCTTTCCGCGCGACCAGGGCATTCTGATCGGCGCCGTCGACCTGATGCATCGTATCCGCCGCGAGTTCAAATATGATCCAAAGGCCACCGTGATCTCGACGCCGCTCAAGGAAGTGTTCGAGAAGCGCCACGGCGTCTGCCAGGATTTTGCCCATGTGATGATCGCGGGCCTTCGCGGTCTCGGGCTGCCGGCGGCCTATGTCAGCGGCTATCTGCGCACCTACCCGCCGGCGGGCCAGCCGCGCCTGCAGGGCGCCGACGCCACCCACGCCTGGGTCTCGGTGTGGTGCGGCAGTGAAATCGGCTGGGTCGGGTTCGATCCGACCAACGACCTCCTGGTCGAGAACGACCACATCATCCTGGCGATCGGGCGCGACTTCTCCGACGTCTCGCCGGTCGATGGCATCATCGTCGGCTCCCGCAAGCAGAAGCTTAGCGTCGCCGTCGACGTGGTGCCGGTGGATTAGGGCGGTCGGCCCGGACTCAAAATATTGAAAACAACCCCTAAGCGAACAGCTCGGCGCCGGCCGGCTTGAACTTCACGATAGTCCCGCTCTCGTGCAGCTCCAGCCAGCCGCGCGGGATGCAGATTTTGAGGCCGGCACTGTATTCCGCGGGCGTAGCCTCGTCACCGAACAAATGGGTCGTTGATTTTTTCGATATAGATGCGGCCGTGCCGGGTTTGACCGTGTTTCCATATCGGGAACAAGTGGCAATTCAGCGCATTTAATGACCGGGCGACACCTATTTATATCCACAAAACGGAGGAGATCACCCATGAAGAAATGCCTGCTAGTCTAGCGTTCGTTGTCGTCACCTTCGCGATGACATCAGCTTTCGCGCAAACCGCAACGGAATATTACGTTGTCCGTGATGCCTCGACGAAGAAGTGCACGGTGGTCGATAAAAAGCCGACCACGACCACGACGACGGTCGTCGACAACGGCACGTTCAAGACCAGGACCGAAGCTGAGACCGGCATGAAATCGATGAAGGTCTGCACGGACTAACCGCGAGACCACCGCAGATCATCGATAGGCCACCGAGTCTCAACTTGCCGTCCGTCGGTTTCTCCGCGAGCCCTGCCCGGGCTGGTGCAGTGCCTCTCAGTCCCCTCGAACAATGGGTGCCGTACTTTCCATGGGGCACAATGGCTTTGAATAATTCACCATCATTTCACCCGGTGCATCGGGTACGGAAGGGAGAGTGCCCGTGGAACCCTTTCGTATTAAACGGATTATGCTCGACTGCGTATCTTTTTCCACCAAAGTGAGCATGAGCATGAAGAGAATATTGCTTGTTGGTCTTGCGATTTTCGCTGTCTCCACGTCCGGAGCTTTGGCCGCCAAGAAGGGCGCAAAGCCGAAGGCGCCTGCTGCGGCTGCGTCAGCGAATACGGGAGCCGCAGGTTCACCCATGCTTGGCCAGGTCAGCGCTGCGGACCGCGCTCTATATCAGAAGAATCAGCGCGAATCCGGCATGAAGAAGTAGGCAATGCGCTCGCATTGCGGGATTTAGCGGCGTGGCATGCTCTGGCCCGTCACCGTGGCCCGGTGGCGGGCTTCTTCATTTCAGAACA
The DNA here is from genome assembly GCA_013695565.1 of Bradyrhizobium sp. GTDB lineage: Bacteria > Pseudomonadota > Alphaproteobacteria > Rhizobiales > Xanthobacteraceae > Bradyrhizobium. The sequence continues at coordinate 5,350 of JACDAG010000413.1, read as the reverse complement.
AAAAAGCGTGATACTCTTTCACTACGGCCGTTCGCGAGTCGGACGGTCCAGCGTTGATACCTAGGGGATGGCCGCCACGGCGGTCACGGCAATTAGTACCACGGTTATAAGTGCCCCCGAGACATAGAGAATGGTTCTGATGCTGCCCCCTTTGGCCGCTTTGCCGCCGCGCAGATAGACTGCAGCGTGGATGAGACGAACGGCGACGTAGACCCATATGAGCGTTGCAAGTGTGACGGGTCTAACCCCGACCATCATCGCCAGCAATGCTGCGACGACAAAGGGCGGCAGTGCTTCCACCGTGTTCAAGTGGACGCGATCTATCCGGTACAGCAAGTTGTCATCATCCATCGGCAGGACAGGTCCGGACAGTGCCCCGGCCCTGCCTTTGGACGAACCTGAATAGACCGCCAGCACAATTGACAGGAGGCAAAGGACAAGCACTCCGACAATGCTATGCGAGTAGGTTGCCATACAGACCTCCACCATTACGTTCATGTCGCAAGGGACATGTGAGCATCATGCCTCGCGCGCAATCCGCTCGGCGAACCGTTTCAGATAGAGCGGCCAACCCTGATCGCCCTCAACGCCTTCACGCACACCTTCCCAACCCTGGCCATGACGTTCGAGGTGACGGTGCTCAAGCTCCAGCCTTGTCCGGTTTGGCGTCTCTGCGATGAACCGCACCTCCCATTCACTCGCCTTGTCGGGATCGGTTTCGATTTGCCAACGGGGGCTGATGTCCCAGCTTAGAAGCACGCGATTTGGCGGCTCAAAGGCCAACACACGCGCCCAGCGGCATTCGCTGCCATCGATGCCTCGATCATAAACATGCCCCCCGACCCGGGGCTCGAACACGGTCTCCGCGATGGGAACGGAGAGCAGATTGTGCTCGCGTGGCTTGAAGCTGCCAAAGTCTTCGGTGAAGACTTTGAACGCACGCTCGATAGGCGCCTCAACCACGATCGATTGTTTAATGGGCGCGGCCGATACACGTTTGCTCATTGCTGATCCTTCACTGATTTTTCGACGGCCACTTTGTAAGCCGCCAGTGTGCCGCTCCAGAACCGGTCGAGCCAGGTGCGCATCTGGCCGAGCCCCGCTGGATCGATGTGATAAATGTTGCTCGCCCCTTTTGGCTCGGCACGAACCAACCGGGACTCGCGCAGCACCTTCAGGTGCTGAGAGACAGCTGATTGGGAGACCGTCAATTCCCGCGTGATTTCAACGACAGTGCGAGGCCGTGCGCCCACCAGTTCAAATATTCGCCTGCGGGTCGAATCGCCCAGAGCAGCCAGTTGTGCGCTGTCCTTGGCCATGGCTAGTCGACGTCCGAGCCTGGCAGTGCCAACGGCACATCAATACGCGCACGACACCGGGGTCTGAAAGTATGATTAGTCATGACTAATCATTAGCATCGGCTGATGATTAGTCAAGCGCGGTGATATGCGGACGAACCTACAGCTACGGGGTAGTTCGGACGTCAGCAGGAGCATCGATGAGGGCAGTTCTGAGACGCGAACCGGACATCGTTCCATAAGCGGCTAAGGTCCGAAAAGTGCCAAATCGGTCATGGCGGCTTCCACCGGCAGCCACGCGTCCCGGACAAGCGCCGGCATTGCGATATCGAATTGGCTCGCGCTGACTAGGTTCCGGTCCGCTTGAACTCTTCCACCGGGTCGGCGCGCAAATTGCGGAAGAAGGTTTCGACCTCGCGCGACAGCGTTTCGGCGGTCACGGCACTCCAGAATGGCAGGTGCGCACCCGTCGGCCACGATAAATTATATCAAATTTTCCTTAACGCGCGAGATCGGCGCGACTGCAAATCATGAAAGAAATAGATAAGAAAATCATATAGTTGAGATGCTTCGAAGTGGAACTCGGATGCGCCGCTGCGACCAGAAGAGCGCATCTGGCATGCCAGGGCGGCCAATCACGGCGGCATCTTTGGAGGGCATTTGGTGCACTACGGATAGGCATTTAACACTTGGTTTGCTCTTTTCTGAGAGCTTCATGAGCCGCGGTTGTAAATCGCCCGCCCAACCAATTAATCGGGGAGTTAGTCGTGAAAATTGGCTTTGTGAAGTCGCTGATCTCCGCCCTTGTTGCCACACTTGTTTCCGCCGGCACCGCTGCCATGGCAGCCGATGGGGCAAACAAGGATGACGCCGTCGCGATGGTCAAGAAGGCGGTCGCCTTCATCAAGGACCAGAGCCCCGACAAGGCCTATCCCGAATTCACCAGCAAGGATGCCAAATTCATCGATCGCGATTTGTACGTCGTGGTCTATCAGCTCGACGGCAAGGTGCTGGCTCACGGCTCGAACCCGAAATTCGTCGGCAAGGATATGAGCGACGCGCAGGACGTCGACGGCAAGCTCTATGTCAAGGAGCGCGTCGAAATGGCCAGCAAGCAGCCCTCGTTCTGGCAGGACTACAAGTTCGTCAATCCGGTAAGCAAGAAGGTCGAGCCGAAGCAGATGTACTGCGAGAAGCTGGACAACACTGCAGTCTGCGCCGGCATCTACAAGCTCTGACACCCAGGCGCCAAGGATCGTCGCATCGAGGGGTTGATATGCTCGGCTGGATCAAAAATATCGGGCTGTCCTGGAAAGTACAGCTCGCGCCGACATTCCTGGTCCTGGTCCTGGTCGGCGTCGGCGCCTATGCCTTGCAGGCGTTGCGGTCCAATCAGGCTTCGGTCGACACGCTTGTTGCAGGGCCGATCCGGCAAATGGATCTGGTGAACGATATTACCACTGCGGCATGGCTGGCCCATGCCAGGCTCTATCGTCTCGCGGCCACCGCTGCCAATGAGACGGATGAGAAGAAGGTCGAGGCGATGGCCAAGGAGGCGTCCTCGGCCGCGGCGAAGATTTCGGAGGCCTTGAAGGCGGCCGAAGGCGCTCAGGGCGAGTTCAAGTCGGAGACCCTTGAAAAGCTGAAGGTTGCCGTTGCAGGCTATCTCAAGAAATCGAAAAGCGCGATCGAGATGGCCGACGGCGACGCCGGATCGGCGTTGATGTTCATCAAGGGCGCGGAACAAAGTTTTGCCGCCATCGAGAAAATTACCGACGATCTGATCACGCTCAGCAGCGAGAGCAAGGATCGGGAGATCGCGCGTGCCGGCATGAAGCTGGACCAGCAACAACTGACACTGATGGTCGCGCTGCTGGTGGTGGCATTCGCCGGCATTGTGGTTTCGTTCCTGGTCGGCCGGAGCATTTCCCGCCCGGTGGTGGCGATGTCGCGGGCGATGCGCGAACTCGCTGCCGGCAATTTTGAAGTCAAGCTGCCGGGCCTCGAGCGCCGCGACGAAGTCGGCCAGATGGCTCACGCGGTCCAGGAATTCAAGGTGCAGGCCGTCGCCAAGGCGGAACGTGAAACCGCTGGTCGTGAAGAAGAAAACCGCGTGCAGCAGACGGCCCGTCGCGCCGAGCTGCACAATCTCGCCGAGAGTTTTGAGACCGCCGTCGGCAATATCATCGACAACGTAAGTTCGGCCTCAAGTGAACTAGAAAACTCCGCCGTTGTGCTCAACAAGAGCAGCGCGGCAACCCAGGATCTCAGCACGGTCGTCGCGACCGCTTCGGAAGAGACCTCCTCCAACGTGCAATCGGTGGCCTCCGCAACGGAGGAAATGGCCAGCTCCATCAACGAAATCGGACGCCAGGTGGCGGATTCCAACCGGATCGCCAATGAGGCGGTGGATCAGGCGCAAAAGACCGACGCGCGGATCGCCGAATTGTCGCTCGCGGCAAATCGCATCGGCGATGTCACCCAGTTGATCACCACGATCGCGGAGCAGACCAACCTGCTGGCGCTCAACGCGACGATCGAGGCCGCGCGCGCCGGCGAGGCTGGCCGGGGCTTTGCGGTGGTGGCGCAAGAGGTCAAGGCGCTGGCGGCGCAGACCGCCAAGGCCACCAGCGAGATTTCCACGCAGATTGCCGGAATGCAGGCGGCGACGCAGGATTCGGTGGTCGCAATAAAGGAGATCAGCGGTACGATCGCACGGGTTTCCGAAATTGCCGCGGCGATCGCAGCCGCGATCGAGGAGCAGGGCGCTGCCACCCAGGAAATCGCCCGCAACGTGCAGCAGGCCGCCGTCGGCTCCACGCAGGTCGCAACCAGCATCGCCGACGTCAATCGCAGCGCCGGCGATACCGGCTCGGCGTCTTCGCAGGTGCTTGCGTCGGCGCAAATGCTTGCCAACGAAAACAAGCGCCTGAAGACCGAAGTGGTCAAATTTCTCGCCACCGTTCGGGCTGCGTAGCGCTACTTCCGGCGATCAAGCGAGCAAAAATGTTCGCACGCAGGGTGCCCGGCAAACACGGCGCAAGCGAATCAAGCTAGACAGACAGCGCAGTGACGGAACGGTCCAGCTCGTCTTGCCCGGGCGGGCGAACGCGCAAACCCGAAAGCCATCGTCTGGAACCATCACGTGCGCACGACGCCAGCTGCACCCGTGCGGGTTCGATTGTAAGTGAGGATGAGGGCTTATGGCTCAAACTGCAGCCTTGACGGGCAATGTAGATCTCTATCTTCACGTTCGCGTACTGGTCGCCATCATTCTCGGGCTCAGCGTCACCCGCTTGATCAGCGGCGTCGCGACATTGATCCAGCATCCCGGCCGCACGCCGATCTGGTCGGTTCATCTGGGCTGGGTCGCCTGGGCACTCCTGAACGTGGTCACGTTCTGGTGGTGGGAGTTTCGGCTGAGCTTCGTGCAGCAATGGACGTTCGGCCTCTATGCCTTCGTTTGCGTGTACGCGTCGATGTACTATTTCCTGAGCGCGCTGCTGTTCCCTTTGGATCTCGATGACTATCAGGGATATCAGGACTATTTTCTCGACCGTCGCCGCTGGTTCTTTGGCCTTATTGCCCTGACAGAAGCGCTCGACGTGGTCGACACCCTGATAAAGGGCGAGCAACATTTGCGATCACTGGGTCCTGAATATCTGCCGCGGATCGGCATATTCGTGCTGCTGTGCGTGGTGGGCGCGATAACGCGCAATGAAAAATTCCATAAGCTGTTTGTGTTCGCCGCGATCGCCTATGAGATAAGCTTCTTCAGCCGCTATTATGGTACGTTGAACTAGTCGGAGGCGCGATGGCCACGACAGTGGACCGAGAGCACAGGCCGGGAAATCAGCATGGTCTATCGCCAAGCCATCGATGCCACCTCCTACGTCTTCGATGATTTGCGCGACCTGCTCGCCAAGGCGACGCCGCCGCGTTCCGGCGATCGCCTCGCCGGCGTCGCGGCTGACAGCGCCCAGCAGATGATCGCGGCGCGGATGGCGCTGGCAAACGTTCCGCTCAAGCAGTTCCTCAATGAGACGGTGGTG
>JACDAG010000408.1 GCA_013695565.1 Bradyrhizobium sp. | reverse complement strand
ATGACATTCGTCCTCAGCGACCCCAGCCCTCCTCGTCGCTGGGGTCGCTTGTTTTCTCACTCTTAGCGCGCCGGGCATGGAGCGGTTGATGCAATCGGCTTCCGGCAGTGGGATGTCCGTTCCGGGTCATTCGCGCCATTTTTGACATATCTGCAGCATGTCCGCTATCCGGCCCATCTCAGACCTGCAATTCGGCGTTGCGAACACCGAGATAACGTGACGAACTTGCGTTCCAGATGACTGGGTCGCCCGGTCATAGGCGAACGGAAGCGACGCCGTTCTTCGAAAGGCTATGCCGGGCGATGACAGTTGTGGATGGATCAGCCGCCGAACAGGGTATCGTACAGCAGCTTGACGTTCAGCGTCACGATGATAGCGGCGACGATCCAGGCGACGGCTGCAACCGAATTCGAAATCGCAAAATCACCCATCTTGCGCCGGTCGGAAACGAACCGCACCAGCGGGATGACAGCGAACGGCAATTGCATCGACAGGATGACCTGGCTGAACACCAGCAGTTGCGACGTGCCGCGCTCGCCATAGATCGCGGTGACGATCACGACCGGCACGATGGCGATGCCGCGGGTAATCAACCGCCGCGCCCAACTCGGCAGGCGCAGATGCAAAAAGCCTTCCATCACGATCTGGCCGGCCAATGTCGCCGTCACCGTCGAGTTGAGGCCGGACGCCAGGAGCGCGACCGCAAACAGCGTCGAGGCGATCCCGAGACCCAATAGCGGCGACAACAGCTCAAACGCCTGCCCGATCTCGGCGACATCGGTGCGGCCGCTGGAATGGAAGGTCGAGGCGGCAACGATCAGGATCGCGGCGTTGATGAACAGCGCCAGCATCAGCGCGATGGTGGAGTCCGTGGTCGCCCATTTGATCGCGTCGCGGCGGCCTTCGTCAGTGCGTTCATAGGCACGGGTCTGCACGATCGAGGAGTGCAGATAGAGATTATGCGGCATCACGGTGGCGCCGATGATGCCGATGGCAATGTAGAGCATCTCCGGATTGGTGACGATCTCGGTCGACGGAATGAAGCCGCGCAGCATCGCGGCAACGGGTGGCGCCGCGGCGAAAATCTGCACCGCAAAGCAGATCGCAATGACGATCAGCAGCGAGATAACAAAAGCTTCGAGGAAACGAAAGCCCTTGTTCATCAGGAGCAGCAGCAGGAAGGCGTCGAGCGCGGTGATCAGCGCGCCGCCGATCAGGGGAATGCCGAACAACAGCTTCAGCGCAATCGCGGTACCAATGACTTCCGCCAGATCGCAGGCGATGATCGCGGCTTCGCAGATGATCCAGAGCGCAAAGTTGACCGGGCGCGAATAGGTGGCGCGGCAGGCCTGGGCGAGATCGCGGTCGGTGACGATGCCGAGCCGCGCGGCCAGCGCCTGCAACAGGATCGCCATCAAATTCGACAGCAGGATCACCGACAGCAGGGTGTAACCAAACTTCGAACCGCCGGCGAGATCGGTCGCCCAATTGCCGGGATCCATGTAGCCGACCGAGACCAGGTAACCGGGCCCGAGAAACGCCAGCAACCGGCGCATCCAATGGCCGCCGAAGGGGGGTACCGAGATGGTCGCGTTGACCTCGGGAAGGCTGCGCTGCGCGTTCGCGGCGGCGTCAGCGCGCCAGCCGGCGGCAGTGTCTTGCAAGGTCACAGGCAATATCTCCGGCCCCAGGCGGGGTGTTCGTGCATCCATTTCAACAAGATGACCGATCCCGATCCTTATTGCAACTCATTTGCAACTGCATCTGGCGATCACGAAAATGATACCGCTTGCCCACCTTGTAAAGCACTGAGGAAGTGCTTTACGTTAAGGCATGATCAAATTACCGGTCGAAACACCCACTGCGACCCTGCGCTACGCCCTCGTCCCCGATGAAGCGGATGTTGCGGCGATCGAGGCGACGTTTGCCGCCTACGACCGGATGATGGCGATCCTCACCGAAGTAGCTCCCGTCGGCGCCAACCTGGTCTCGCTGCATGCGCAGGCCTACGAGACGATCCGCCGGGAAACCGACCTGCCCGCCCGCCTGGTGACGCTCGGCCTGCGCGACCGTGCCGGTTACGTCGCTGGCATCATGCCGCGGCGGATTCCACTCGACGACAAGTTGTTTGCGATCAAGGGACCAACTTCACTGACCATTAGCACTGTCAGGGGACGCGTCTTGGTGCCGTTCGAAGCGCCGGGATATGTTGCCGGCTGGGATAGTCCCTTCCCGGCTCACCTGGTCTCAGACGGCCACGCTTACGAAATCCACATCGCCGTCAAATCGAAATCCACACAACCGGAGGAGAAGACCATGCTTCACGAAGGCATCCTTGCACGAATGGGACGGTTGCTCGCCGCCATCGCCAGCCAGACCATCGACAACGCCGAGAATCTGAACAAGGTCGCGCTGGTCAAGCAGGCGATCCGTGAAATCGATGCCGGCGCCGACGAAGCGCGTTATGCGCTCGGCAAATCGCGCGCCGAGGAATTCCGCCTCAAGCGGCGGCGCGAGGAACTCGACGCCGAGACCGCCGGCCTGACCGACAAGATCCGTCTCGCCATTGCGGAAAACCGCGAGGATCTCGCGCGCGCCGGCGTCGCACGGCAAATTGATCTGGAATCCCAGGGCATCGCGCTGGAGCGCGCGATGGACTTCATCGATCTCGAAATCGATGAGCAGACCAAGGCCTTACAGGCAATGCTTGGAGCACGACGCGAAGCCGAAGTCCGCCTCGCCGATCTCGAAGCGAGCCTGCTCCAGCATGGCCAGCATGAAACCGGCCGCGCCATGCCGAAGACCAATACAGCAAGCGCCGATCTCGCCATGGCCGCGATCGCCCGGGTCACGGGCGTTCCCGCTTCCAGCGTGCTCGGCGGCAAGGAACTGGATGAACTCGACCGCCTGCACCGCGAAAAGGAAATCGCAGCACGACTTGAAAGGATCAAATCGCAACAATGAGTGCCATAAGCGACATCCTGCTGGCGCCTGATGTGCGGCCCTTCGCGATAGCCGCCGCCATCATGGTCACTCTGCGCGTCATCGAACTGCTGACGACCCTGGTCGGCTTCTCGTTCGGCCAGTTCCTTGGCCAGGACGCCTCGGTCGATACCGGTGGCCATCACGGACTTGATGGCCTGTTTCTCTGGATCAACGCCGGACGCCTGCCGCTCCTGATGCTGATGATCCTGGCGCTCGGCATCTTCTCGATCGGCGGATTCCTGCTGCAAGGCGTCGCACATACCATCGGCACCACCGTCCCGGTCACGATCGCGGCCCTGGTGGCCGCTGCCGGCAGCATCCCCGTGATCAGGAGCACCAGCCGCGGGCTCGCCCGCATTATCCCGCGCGACGAGACCTATGCGGTCTCCGACGCTGACTTCGTCGGCAAGGTCGCGCTGGTTTCGGTCGGACCGCTCGACCAGGGATTGCCGGGCAAGGTCCGTCTCAAGGATGTCTTCGGCAACTGGCATACGCTCAACGCACGCGCCAGCGCTGATTCAACGCCGCTAGCGGTCGGCGCCAGCGTGCTGCTGGTCGACCGCGACGCCAGGAGCTTTATCGCCATTTCCGCACCCGCCGACCTCATTGCACCATCAAAAGCAGACAGGGCATAAATATGTACGAACTTGCTGTACCCGTTGCCATTGGCGTCGCCGCCATTTTCGTCTTGGGCGTTTTGTTCGCCAGGCTCTACCGGCGCTCGACGCGCGACGAAGCCTATGTGCGCACCGGCCTCGGCGGCCAGAAAGTGGTGCTCGACGGCGGCTCGTTCGTGCTTCCGGTTTTCCATTCCACCGCCGCGGTGAACTTGAAGACGCTGCGGCTGGAAGTCGCCCGCGGCGGCCCGGATTCATTGATCACCAAGGACCGCATGCGCGTCGACATCGGCGCCGAATTCTACCTGCGCGTCAAACCCGATTCATCATCGATTGCGCTGGCCGCACAGACGCTCGGCAGCCGCACCAACGACGCCGCCGAATTGCGCGAACTGGTGGAAGCCAAATTCGTCGACGGCCTGCGCTCGGTCGCGGCCACCATGAATCTCGAGGAACTTCAGGAACAGCGCGCCACCTTCGTCAAGGCGGTGCAGGACGCGGTCGGCGCCGATATCCAGAACAACGGCCTCGAGCTCGAATCGGTTTCGCTGACCCGGCTCGACCAGAGCGACATCAAGCATTTCAACCCGAGCAATTTCTTCGACGCTCACGGCCTGACGACGCTGACCAAGATCACCAAGGAGCGCGAGCAGGAGCGTAACCAGATCGTCCGCAGCACCGAGGTGACCATCGCGCAACAGGACCTGGTCGCCCGCCAGACCACGCTGACGATCGAGACCACCAAGCGCGACGCGGAATTGGCGCAGCAGCGCGACATCGCCAACAAGACCGCCGCAATGCGCGCGCAGACCGCGCAGGTCGAGCAGACCGCGTTGCAGAACGAAGCCGAATACCGCATCCAGCAGGAGCTGGCGGTCGCCAACAAGCAGACCGAGGCCAATCAGGGCCGCGACACCAGGAAGATCGAGGCCGATTTGGCGGTCAAGCGCCGCACCACCGAAATGGAGCGTGATCTCCAGGTCGTGGCGCAGGAAGCCGCGATCGTCGTCGCCAACAAGAACAAGGAACAATCCGAAGCACAGACCGTCGCCGAGACCGCGCGTGCGCTGGCGATCGCAGCCGAGGAAAAGGTCACGACGGCGCGCGCTACCGAAATCGCTGAGCGCGACAAGATCATCAACGTGATCGCGGCGCGCAAGGTCGCGGAAACCAACGCGATGCCGATCACCGTGATGGCGGAAGCCGAAAAGCAGGCCGCCGCCAACAAGGCCGAAGCGATCAACGTGCTCGCCCAGGCGGATGCAGCGGCCGCAACCACGCGCGCGACCGGCGTCAAGGCGCTCGGTGAAGCCGAGGCCGAGGTGGCCGCGCTCAAGGCGGAGGCCCGCAACAAGCTCGGGGCCGAGATCATCGAATACGATCTCAACCTCGCCCGCATCAACATCATTCCGAGCGCGCTGGCCGAAGCTGTCAAGCCGATCGAGAAGATTTCGGACATCCGGATCTTCGATACCGGCAGCCTGCTCGGCCGCGGCGGTGCCGGTGGCGGCATGGGCGGCGGTGGCGGTGGCGGTGGCGGTGGCAATCTCGGTCTTGGCGATGGTTTGGCCAGCCAGTTGCTGTCGGTCTCGGCGTTCAAGCCGATCATCGACAAGATCCTCACCGAGGCCGGCTTCGCCACCGGACCGGATGCGCTGACCAGCCTCACCAACGCGCTGGCCGCCGCACAATTGGCCAATCCGGCCGAGCCGCCGGATGCCCCGGCCGATGCCCCACCCAACAGCATCTCGGGCACGGGGAAAGCGACGCTCGGACCGAAATCGTAAGCACCGGGTGTCGCGTCAATCCGTGGTGCAGGAATCGCCGATAATTGTCGTCGGACCGCTGCGCCGAATGCGGCAGCGTACGCTCTTGCCGGGCGCGAGGCCTTGCGCCTGGTCGGCGGCGACCAAAACCTCCAGTCGCGTGCCGGCGGCGGCCGAGAACATGTTTGCGTAACCTTCCACGGGTGCGGCCGTGTGGACTTCGACCGTGACGATCCGATAGTCCGGGCGCTCGGGATCGGCCCGCATCAACTGGACCCGCCCGGCGATGTCAGCGCGGTTTTCTACGACTTGCACCATGGCCATCTCCATTCCGAACATCAGCCTGCTTCCCCGGCGAGATAGCGGACCAGCGTGTCCGCTATCCGTTGGCCGGTCTGCTCCTCGAAATAGCTATAACCTGGGCTCGGATTGACTTCGAAACAATACCACTCGCCCTGCGGCGTACGCTTGAGATCGATACCGGAGAACGAGAGCCCGAGCAAAACCGTCAGCCGGCGGCATTTTTCCTCGATGTCGTCCGGCAGGGCGGTTGCCCGCATCTCGATGTCGGAACCTTGCCTGCGGGAGTAACGGTAGTCCGTTGCCGAGGACACGATCTCGGTGGGAATGACGGTATCGCCGATGACGTGGACCCGGACATTGACGCCGGGAACGAACGCCTGAAATTGTGTCGGCAACACCCGTATCGTGTCGATGCGCGGGTCGTCGGGTTTCCACTCCTGAACGATCGAGCGCACCGAGCTGGAGGATTTGTAGATGATCCGGCCGTGGTGTCCGTGGAAGTCGCGAACGCGCTTCGGATCGCTGGTGATCAATGTCGGCGGCGTGAGGAATCCGGCCTTCACGATCAGTTGCGCCTGAAATGGCTTGGAGACATTGGAGAGCATCGCGCTCGGCCGGTTCACGATGCGGCTAGGTGAGATGTCGAGCCAGTCGTTGACCAACTCGCTCACGAACGCGGTTCTCGCGCGCGCGTGCGGGTCTCGCGGTTCGGAGCGGCGCGAACGATTCTCCGGCAACGTCATGGGGTCGATCGTTCGGGCGTAAACGCCGGTGAAGCCTGGCAGCGGCCACTCCTGTTCGTTCAGCCAGAGCGAGCCGGCCGGTCGGCCGCGCCCCAGTGTGAGAGACAGCTCCCAGAAGTCGATCTCGCGCTGATTGAGGACGGCGTGCGGAATTTTCTGCCGCCGGGCACTTTCGATCGCCAGCGCCAGAGGTCCTTCGGAGGGAATGCCGCAGAACAGGATCATGGCGCACCCGCGATGTGAGCGGCAGCAACGGTTTCGAGCAGATGGACGATGCGCAGCACAGATCTCGGCTCGGTGACGTGGGGACAGGAATCCGCGCCGGCGAACGCCCACCCGGAAGGCGCATCGGCCGACGCCACGACGTCGATGCGCAGGATGTCGGTATCGGCCAGCTGTGCCAGTCGGTGACACGGCTCGGCCAGCGACGCCGGCGCTCCCTCCGGGACGCGTCCACCGATCGTCAGCAGCGATGTCCGGCCCGCTTCGATCGGTTCGGAAAACCATCCGAAGTCGTTCAGCCGTGGCCGGCCGTCAAGATCATCGGCAACCGTATAGGTGAGATCCGAGCGCCGGACTGCTGTACGGCCCGCCGGAAACCGGCGCGTGCTGGACGTCGCCATCAGGCCGACGGTCGCCAGTCCCGAAATCTGCGCAAGACGGTGCCACATCGGCGGTCGATAGGCGCTGCCGGCCAGCGCGTTCGGCGCCGGGCGATTGATCACGGGACAACCGGGGCTGACCAGCCAGCTCAACAGCAGCGCGAACATCTCCATCCGCGCGTAGTCGCGATCGGCGATTGCGGCATCGCGAAATTGCGGCGGATCGACGAAATTAATCCGATTGAAGATGACCGACGGCGCATTGCCGGCGAGCAAGGATCCGTCAGCCATGCGGATCTCGGTTTTGACGCCGGCTGCGGACACGCGATGATCCCAGTTCGCACACAACAGTTCCTCGGGACACCGCCACTCGACCGCCAAGGCGCGGTGCCGCTGCCGCAGCAGCGACGCCACCGCGATCGCGGTTTCGTCGGTCGGATGCGCGAGAACGAGATAGCGCGCACCCGGCCGGCTGGCGGCAAAGCCGGCTTGCATCGCGGCCGGCGGACACATCCTGTCGGCCATGCGGTCAGGTATCGAACGCGCGCTTGGCCTGCGCGGATCCTTGCTTCATCTGCTGCTGCAGATCGCCCTGGTCGTCCTCAGCCGAAAACGGGCTCTGGCTGAGATCGGGGCGCAGGTCCTGGCCGATGAACGGTTCCGCCGCCTGGCCGCCCTGATCTCCCCTCAGCGCCGTCTCGATCACGGAGATTCTGGCCTCGAGCTGCGACATCTGCCCGGTGCGATCTCCGCCCGGAGCGGGTGGAGTCTCCAGCTCCTTATGCTCCTTGTCCTTGCCGTCCTTGTCCTTGTGGTCCTTGTGCTCCTTGAAATCCTTGAACGGCTTGTCGCTGGTTTCCTTTTCCTTGTCTTTGACGTCCTTGCCTTCCTTGTCCTTGAAGTCCTTGCTGTCCTTGTCCTTGATATCCTTGCCGTCCTTATCCTTGAAATCCTTGTGATCCTTGTCCTTGTGGTCCTTGCCTTCCTTCTGCGGCTTGTCGATGAGGAATTCCTTGCCCCCCTTTTCAAACTGTTTGGCATCGGCGCCCTTCCCGGCGAAGCCCAGGTCAAAGGGGCGGCCCTCACCCAGTTTGTTGTCCGCGGGGCCCTTGTCGAATGCGCCGGCCTTGTCGATGACCGGCTTGCCCGGATTGTCGTTGATCGGCTTGTCGAACTGCTTCTCAATATCCTTGTCCTTGATGCGCTTCTGCTCGATCTCCTTAAAATCCTTGATCTCCTTGAAGCCTTTTGCGACGACGCATTTGACCTGCAGGTTCGCCGTCATGGTTGGCCCGCTTGCGGAGATACCGGTCACGGCAACGCAGGTACTCGCTCCGGCGTAGGATTTCGAATTCGGCGTTGACGTGTTGTTGAAGCTCGAATTGTGGCTGATGCCCGGATAGGGATCGCCGGTATCACCGCGGGTGTGATGGACTTCCAGGTCGCGCTTGCCGTCGGCCTGCATCAGCGCAACCTTGTAGTGATTCTCGTCGGTGTTCCCGGGCTGATTTTCGTCGACATGATAAATCAACAGCCCACCGCCCGGTAGCGACGCGTCGAACTTCACCTTCTGCCGGTTCTCCACCAGGAAATATTCCTTGCCTGGCGCACCGTCCTTCCACAACCGGTAGACCGTCTGGGCGTCCTTCACATCATGGATGGTGACGACACCATTGGCGGTGCGATTGTTGACGCTGACCCAACCTTGATTTGCCTTGCACCACGCGCTCGGATGGCATGGCGTGTCGCCACCGCCGCCCCAGCTGCCGCCGGCCATCAGGCACCAGTTTCCAAGGCCCTCCGACGTCCCGTCGGTGTCGTAGAGATCCGGAAAACCGAACAACAGGTGTCCGAGTTCGTGGGCGCACACCCCGATCCGGCAATCTTCGGGGACCGTGAGGTAGGCGAAAATCTTGGTGCCATCGACCGCCTTTGCGCCGCCATCGAGAACCCATTTATGCGACCAGATGTCCCCTGAATTGCCGGTGACCTCGCCACCGGACCCGGCGTGGATCACGATGAACGCATCGACGAAGCCGTCTCCGTTGTTATCGAAGGGGCCGAAATTAACCGTCGGGTTCGATGCCGTAACGGCATCCCGCGCCATCGTCGACGCATTGGGTAGCGCATTGCCCAATCCGGCGGCCCCATGGGCATAGGCTGCGAGCGTCTGCGGCAACCGGAACGGACCGACGACATCGCCCTGGATGTCGATCAATCCGTTGGTCACTTCCTGATAATATTCCCGGACGCTTTTCGTCGGAATGACACCTTGCGAAAAGAACAGGTTCTTGAAATGGCCTGCGCTTTGGGTCATGTGCTTGTCGGTGAAGTCGACCAGCACGACAATGACCCGGAGCGTCCCGCGCAGCGGCGCACGGTCGGCGGCGGCGTTGCGGATCGCGCTGGGCGCCGTGCCGACGGCAAACTGGTCGGACGGATAGATCATTCCGTCATTGAGACCCGGGGCCTTCGGCTCCGCGAGCTTGACCACGAACGCCTCATCGAAGCCGTGCGACTCCCTTATCGATCTCATCGCATCGACCATTCTCGCGCGCAGATCCGGATGCGGCGCAACGGCACAACGTTGCCCGTCATCGCTGGCATGCGCGGCCCGATAGATATTGAGGATTTCACTTAGAAATGCGGAGTGCGACATCTGGACCTCCTGCTGATGGATCAAAGCGAGGTGCGCTGGCGTGGCTAACAGCACGGCTCCTGGTGATCTTCTTCCCGGCGTGCCCCGTGCAAGGCGTTCTGTGGAACCGGCGATTGAAAACAACAAAACCGCGGCCGGTGAAAACGACGTCCGGCTCAATGGCCCCACCCACGGGTCAGGGGCATAAATACACTTATAGATTGAGCATACCTCAAGTTGATAATTAGTAAATGGAAATTCTAAGGTAGTATCTGACAGTTGGTAAATTTTTCGGCACCGACAGCGCGAGACTCTTAATCAGCGAGCCTCAGCCCCTTGTCGGGAAACGGGTGGGTTCGATCGTCCTCTGGTCAGACAATGACGACAGATCGAAGTTCCAGGGAATCACGCCATGCCCGCCGCCGATGCAACGCACCTGCCGTCGACCTTCAACCGCCTCGCCTGGTCCAACCTCGCCGCGCAATCGGCCGAACAAATCGCACTGGCCGCCGCCCCCATCGTCGCAGTGCTGCTGCTGGGTGTCGGCGAAGGCCAGACCGGCCTGCTGCAGACCGCGCTGACGCTGCCCTTCATCCTGTTTGCGATCCCTGCAGGTATGCTCGCCGATCGGATCTCGCGCCGCCGGCTGATGGCGCGTGCCGAAGCGCTACGCGCCGCCGCGCTGGCGGGAATCCTGCTGTTGATCTGGCTGGGGTGGATGACATTGCCGCTGCTGGCTTTGCTCGGCTTCATCGCGGTATGCGGCACGGTGGCCTATAGCGTCGCTGCACCGACCTTGGTGCCGTCGCTGGTGAGCCCGCACCAACTGCCCGCGGCCAATGCGCGGATTGAACTGGCGCGCACCGTGGCGTTCGCCAGTGGCCCCGCGCTCGGCGGCGTGCTGGTCGGATGGATCGGTGCGGCGCCCGCCTTTGGCTTTGCCGCGGCACTGTCTGTGATCGCGGTGGTGTTGCTGTCGGGCATCTATGAGCCCGCCCGCGCGCCCGCGCCTCGACGCCATCCGCTGCAGGACATCAAAGAGGGTGCGGCCTTCGTATTGCATCACCCGCTGCTGCGGCCGGTGTTCATCACGCAGTTCATCTTTGGCGCCGCATTTTTTGTCATTCTGGCGGTTTTCGTGCCTTATGCGGTGCGTCGCTTCGGTCTGTCGGCAGCCGGCATCGGCGCGATACTGGCGATGTATGGCGT
>JACDAG010000399.1 GCA_013695565.1 Bradyrhizobium sp. | reverse complement strand
ACGGCGTGTAGTTGATCATGATGTCTTCCTGCTTGACGCCTTTCGACTTCAAGTAGGCTTCGAGGATCTTGTTGGTGGTGCGCGGATAGACGTAGTCGGTGCCGGCCAGCACCCAGCGCTTCACCTTTTCGTCCTTCATCAGATAGTCGACCGCGGGAATCGCCTGCTGGTTCGGCGCCGCACCCGTGTAGAACACGTTGCGCTCGCTCTCTTCGCCCTCGTACTGCACGGGATAGAACAGGATGTTGTTGAGCTCCTTGAACACCGGGAGCACAGATTTGCGCGACACCGAGGTCCAGCAGCCGAATACAACGGCGACCTTGTTCTTGGTGATCAGTTCGCGGGCCTTTTCCGCAAACAGCGGCCAGTTCGACGCAGGGTCGACCACGACAGCCTCGAGCTTCTTGCCGAGTACGCCGCCCTTCTTGTTCTGCTCGTCGATCAGGAACAGCACGGTATCCTTCAGCGTGGTTTCGCTGATGGCCATGGTGCCGGACAGTGAGTGCAGGACGCCGACCTTGATGGTTTCCTGCGCGTTCGCGGAAGTAAACGTGGCCAGGCCCAGAACCAGGCCAGCGGTCGCTGCCAGCCAACGGCGGCGGCTCAGCGTCGCTATATCGTGAGTAAGTTGTGTAAGCATGAAATGTCATCTCCCTGACGCAGGCGTGAAACGCTGCGAAACGGCCCCAACGGCCGCCTGCGTTAACGGAATCGCAAGAACCATGCCACGCTCCGAACACAGGTTAAGCCCATAGAATTGCTACGAGATCGCCCGCAGCCGTAGAAAACCGCGAGAAATTTGCCTATTTTTTAGACCGGTAAAATGTATTCTTTTGCGGCAAACAGGCTAACTATTGGGCAAATTAGATCATTTGTCTAATTTTGCAGCACGAAATTCTGGCCGGCTGCGGCGGCAACGGGCATCCCAAAGCCGCGGAACGCGTGAATTTCCGACTTTTCTTAACCGCGTCAGGCATTTCAGGAAATTCACCTTGAAAGCGCCGCGTTCGTGTTCCATATGAACGCCGTGACCTAGAGAATCATCAGGTCCTTGCGAGCCGCGTGTTCTGATCCCGTTCATCGGTTTCTGGCTTGCCCCTTCAGCCTAGCAAAACCGACGCCCCAAACACGCGGGTGTCTCAGACACCCCCTCGCGCGCTCCTGGCTGTTTTGGCCGGGCGCCTGCCTTTTTTAGTGGAAAGATCCATCTTTTGACCTCCTTTCAGGATTTCGGCCTTGCCGATCCCATCTCGCGTGCGCTCAAGGAAGAAAATTACGTCACGCCCACGCCCATCCAGGCCCAGACCATCCCCCTCGCACTGACCGGCCGTGACGTCGTCGGCATCGCCCAGACCGGCACCGGCAAGACCGCAGCCTTCGCGCTGCCGATCCTGCACCGCATTCTGGAGAACCGCGTCAAGCCCCAGCCCAAGCACTGCCGCGTGCTGGTGCTCTCGCCGACCCGCGAATTGTCGGGCCAGATCCTCGACAGCTTCAACGCCTATGGCCGCCACATCCGCCTGACCTCGACGCTGGCGATCGGCGGCGTGCCGATGGGCCGTCAGGTCCGCTCCATCATGCCGGGCGTCGAAGTCCTGGTGGCCACCCCCGGCCGCTTGCTCGATCTCGTGCAGAGCAACGGCCTCAAGCTCAGCCAGGTCGAGTTCCTGGTGCTCGACGAAGCCGACCGCATGCTCGACATGGGCTTCATCAACGACATCCGCAAAATCGTCGGCAAGCTGCCGATCAAGCGGCAGACGCTGTTCTTCTCGGCCACCATGCCGAAGGATATCGCCGAGCTCGCTGAAGCGATGCTGCGCGATCCCGCCCGCGTGGCGGTGACGCCGGCGGCGACCACGGTCGAGCGCATCACCCAGCGCATCATCCAGGTCGATTTCGCCGCCAAAGCGGGGATCCTGGCCCAGCTGCTGAAGCAGGAGCCGGTCGACCGCGCGCTGATCTTCACCCGCACCAAGCATGGCGCCGACAAGGTGGTGAAGGGCCTCGCCAAGGTCGGCATCCGGGCCGACGCCATCCACGGCAACAAGTCGCAGAACAACCGCGAGCGCGCGCTGGCAGCGTTCCGCTCCGGCGAGATCCGCACCCTGGTCGCCACCGACATCGCCGCCCGCGGCATCGACGTCGACGGCATCAGCCATGTGGTGAACTTCGACC
>JACDAG010000372.1 GCA_013695565.1 Bradyrhizobium sp. | reverse complement strand
CCATTGCGCAGGGAATGTCGGATGTTCTCCGCTGCCCTGTATGCTCATGTGCGCACTTTCTTGTGCACATTGCACATGAGATCGCGGGTGCAGCGCGCATCCGGCATTCCCTGCGCCCTCTGATTTGAGAGGGCGGGAAGTTCCTGGCAAAGCTCGGGCGCAACGCGTCGCGGGATCACGAAACCATATCCTCGTCGTCCCGGCGAACGCCGGGACCCATAACCACAGGGCGAAATTTTGCGGAAGGTCTCTGCTACCGAGCCTCTACTGAGAGATCACGCGGTATGGGTCCCTGCGTTCGCAGGGATGACACCGAGCAAGATCCATGACCGTTTTTCAGGCGCTGCCGCCTCAAAACACGGGTTGGCTCACACCCCATCTATCGGCTAGAACCCACCCAACTCTTGCGAAGAAACTCGAAGGACCAACTGATGAACATTCTTCCCGGCAATATGCGTTTTGGTGCGGGCCAGCCGGTCAAGCGTTTGGAAGACCAGAGACTGCTCACCGGGAAGGGGCAGTTCATCGACGACAAACCGGAAGAGGGCGCGCTGTGGCTGCACGTGCTGCGCTCGTCGCATGCCCATGCCAGAATCGTCGCGATCGATACGGCAGCCGCGGCCGGGATGCCGGGCGTGGAAGCCATCTATACCGGCGCCGATTTGATCAAGGATGATATCGGCACCATTCCGACGCTGTCGATCTTCAAGCGGCCGGACGGCAAGCCCATGACGGTGCCGCCGCGTCGGCTATTGGCGCATGAGATCGTGCGCTTCGCCGGCGAGCCGGTGGCCGCCATCGTCGCGACCTCGCGGGTGCTGGCGCAGAACGCGTCGGAAGCGATCGCGATCGATTACGAGGTGCTGCCGTCGGTGGCCGATCCCGTCGAGGCGATCAGGCCGGGCGCGCCCGTGGTGTGGCCCGAGGCGCCCGATAACATCGTCGGCGCCATGAGCTATGGCGACGCGGCCAAGGTCGAAGCTGCCTTCGCCAGTGCCGCGCATACCGTCTCGCTCGACCTGGTCAGCCAGCGGTTGATTCCCTCCGCGATGGAGCCGCGCTCGACCATTGCCGAGATCGAAAAGAAAACCGGCCGGCTGATCCTTCACGTGCAGTCGCAAACCCCGGGTTCGACCCGCGACCTGCTCGCGGAATCAATTCTGAAGCGGCCAAAGGAAAGCGTGCGCGTATTGGTCGGCGATATCGGTGGCGGGTTTGGCCAAAAGACCAGCCTCTATCCGGAAGACGGCGTGGTGGCCTATGCCGCCACAAAACTCGGCAAAAAAATCCGCTGGCGCGGCGACCGCACCGATGAATTCGTCGGCGGCACCCATGGCCGCGATCTCACCTCGACCGGCGAGTTCGCGCTCGACGCCAAGGGCCGCGTGCTGGCCTATCGCGTCCGTTCGATCGGCGGCACCGGCGCCTACAGCAGTGGCGCGGGCAATATCATCCCGCTGGTGCTCGGACCGTTCGTGCAGACCGGCGTCTACGATCTTCCGCTGGTGCATTTCGAAGTGAAGTCCGTGATGACCAACACCGCACCCGTCGGCGCCTATCGCGGCGCGGGCCGGCCTGAAGCCGTGTTCATCGTCGAGCGGCTGATGGATGCCGCCGCGCGCCAGATCGGCATGGACCCCCGCGCCATCCGCAAGATCAACTACATCAAGCCGGCGCAACTGCCCTACACCAACGCCGCCGGCCAAGTGTACGATTCAGGCGCATTCGCGCATATGCTGGAACGTGCCTCCAAACTCGCCGACTGGGATGGTTTTGCTGCGCGCAAGAAGGCGGCCAGGAAAAAGGGTCTGCTCTACGGCCGCGGCCTCACCAGCTACATCGAATGGACCGGCGGGCGCGCGCACACCGAAAAGGTCTCACTGCATGCGACCGCGGAAGGCCGCATCATCCTGCATTCCGGCACCATGGCGATGGGGCAGGGCTTGCAGACCACCTACACCCAGATGGTGTCGGATACGCTCGGTATCCCCATGGACAAGATCGACGTGGTGCAGGGCGATACGGATCTGGCGACCGGATTCGGCAGCGTCGGCTCGCGCTCGCTGTTCGTTGGCGGCACGGCGGTGGCGGTGTCCACCAACGACATGATCAACAAGGCCCGCGAAAAGGCGTCCAACGTACTGGAGACGTCAGTTGGGGATATCGAGTATCGCGACGGTTTCCTCACGGTGGTCGGCACTGACAAACGCATCAGCCTGTTCGAAATCGCGAAAAAGGAAGACGGGGAGCGCTTGAGCGTCGATAGCGAAGGCGAAGTCGATGGTCCGAGCTGGCCGAACGGCACGCACATCTGCGAGATCGAGATCGATCCGGAAACCGGCGTCAGCAAGGTGGTGCGCTACACCACGGTCGACGACGTCGGCATTGCCGTTAATCCGATGCTGGTCACGGGCCAGGTGCATGGCGGCGTCGCCCAGGGCATCGGGCAGGCGTTGTATGAGGGCGTGTCCTACAGCGAGGAAGGCCAGTTGCTGACCGCCAGCTATCAGGATTACTGCGTGCCGCGCGCCGACGACATTCCGCCCATCGAAGTGACGCTGGATGATTCCGCGCCCTGCCGCACCAATCCCTTGGGCGCCAAGGGCTGCGGCGAATCCGGCGCCATCGGCGGCCCGCCCTGCATCACCAACGGCGTGATGGATGCGCTGAGCGAACTCGGCATCAAGCAGCTGAATACGCCGCTGACGCCGTCCAAGATCTGGCAGGCGATCAGGGATGCGAGAGTGGCGGGATAGTGGCCGTCGCAATAAAAAGGTCGTCATGCCCGGGCTTGTCCCGGGCAGCCACGTCTTAACAGACTTGCGGCGATAAAGACGTAGATGGCCGGGACAAGCCCGGCCATGACGGTGAAAGTTCGCGATGCCGCGCAGACCGCTACAGCCCCAACACCATCTTCGCGATAATCTCGCGCTGGATCTCCGACGAGCCGCCGAAGATCGTGTAGGCCCGGCTGTTGAGATATTCCGGCACCACCGGCAGCAACTCCTCGGAAATCCCGGGTGCCTCGTTCAGCTTGTAGAACGGCCGTACCGGCTCGACATAGAGGCCATCATTACCGATCACATCGACGCCGAGCCTTGTCACGGCCTGGCGGATTTCGCTGTTGCGCAGCTTGAGTAGCGACGACACCGCGCCGGGATTTTGGCCGGTCTGCAACGCCGACAGCACCCGCAGCTCGGTCATTTCAAGGGTGTCGATATCGACCTCGATCTCGGACATCCGCAAGGAAATATCGGGATCGTCGATGGCGCGGCCGGTGGCCTCGGATTCCGCGAGGTCAGACACCGTCTTCAGCGCCTCGCGCAGCTTGGCCGAGGCGATACCGGAGCCGCGCTCGAATTCGAGCAGGTATTTGCCATAGGTCCAGCCCTTGCCTTCCTCGCCGACCCGGTTGGCGACGGGTACGCGGACGTCGTCGAAGAACACCTGGTTGACCTCGTGGTCGCCACCGATGGTCAGGATCGGCCGCGTCGTGATGCCCGGGCTCTTCATGTCGATGAGAATGAAGCTGATGCCGTCCTGCTGCCGCTCGGTCTCGTTGGTGCGCACCAGCGCGAACATGCGCGTGGCGTGATGGGCGTGCGTGGTCCATATCTTGGTGCCGTTGATGATGTAGTCGTCGCCGTCACGCACCGCGCGGGTCTTCAGCGAGGCGAGATCGGAGCCGGAGCCGGGCTCGGAATAGCCCTGGCACCAGTAGTCCTCGCCGGCGAGAATCCGCGGCAGATAAAAATTCTTCTGCTCGTCCGTGCCAAATCCCATAATCACCGGGCCGACCATCTTGACGCCCATGACATTAACGCTCGGGACGCCTGCGCGGGCGCTTTCGGCCTCGAAGATCCAGCGTTGCGCCGGCGTCCAGTCCGGCCCGCCATGCTCCACCGGCCATCCCGGCGCGCCCCAGCCCTTCCGATGCAGCGCCTTCTGCCAGGCGATGCCGATATCGGGATCGGAGAATACCGACGGGGTCAGCGATTGCGCGTGTTTGATTTCCACGGTGAGATTCTGCGCGATGAAGTCGCGGACGTCCTGTTCGAAGGCGCGCTCTTCGGCGCTGAAGGTGAGATCCATGATGCGCTCCTGCTAGGCTTGACCGGCACGGCCGCCGAGGGCGGCGTGACGGCGATAATGATGGGCGCTGCCGCCAAACAGCGTGTCGAAGGCGAGCAGCCGCTTGAAGTACAAACCAATGTCGAGCTCTTCGGTA
>JACDAG010000355.1 GCA_013695565.1 Bradyrhizobium sp. | reverse complement strand
CGGCGCGAAGGCGGGCGATGGCGCATCGAAACCCCGCGCGCGGTGGTTCGCGCGGAAAAGGTCCTGATCGCCACCAACGGCTTCACCGACGATCTCTGGCCCGATTTGCGTCGTACCATCGTGCCTGTGTTCAGTTCGATCGCGGCGACCGAGCCGTTGCCCGATGACGTCGCGCGGAAGATCATGCCGACGCGATCGGTGCTGTACGAAAGCGGTCACATCACCGTCTATTATCGCGTCGATATGTCGAACCGCCTGCTGATGGGCGGTCGCGGGCCGATGCAGTGGATCAAGGATCCGGCGCCGGTCTCCTACCTGATGCGTTACGCGGAACGGCTTTGGCCTGGAATCCGCGGCGTGCGCTGGACCCACGGCTGGAACAGCCGCCTTGCGATGACATCAGATCACTATCCGCATGTGCACGAACCCGGCGCGGGCGCGCTGGTCTATCTCGGCTGCAACGGCCGCGGCGTCGCGCTCGCCACCGCGATGGGCGAACAACTCGCGAAACGGTTGATCGGGGGCGAGAAGGCCGAGATCGACATGCCGATCACAGGCTTGAAACCGATTCGCTTCCACGCGCTGTGGCCGGTGGCGGTCAAGAGCGTGGTGCTCACAGGTCGGATCCGCGATCGCCTCGGATTATAGGGCGCAGCCAACGACCCCAGATAGTTGAAAGGGAGGATGCTTTAGCTCTATCGTGCCTGTCTGGGAGGCACCGGTTCATGGAACAAATCGCATGACCAAACGCTCGATCGCCACGGTTTCGCTGAGCGGCTCGCTCGATGAAAAGCTGCGCGCCATCGCCGGTGCCGGCTTCGACGCGGTCGAGATCTTCGAGAATGACCTGTTGACGTTCAATGGCAGCCCCCGCGACGTCGGCAAGCTCTGCCACGACCTCGGTCTTGCCATTTGCGCGTTCCAGCCGTTTCGCGATTTCGAGGGCATGCCCGAGCCGCAGCGCGCCCGTAATTTCGCCCGGGCGGCGCACAAGTTTGACCTGATGCAGGAGCTGGGGACCGATTTGCTGCTGATCTGCAGCAATGTTTCGCCGGCCTCGCTGGGAGGAATTGATCGCGCCGCCGCCGATTTCCACGCGCTTGGCGAACTTGCAGCGTCGCGCGGCTTGCGCGTCGGCTTCGAGGCGCTGGCCTGGGGGCGTCACGTCAATGACTACCGCGATGCCTGGGAGATCGTGCGCCGCGCCGATCACAAATCGATCGGGATCATCCTCGACAGTTTCCATGCGCTGGCGCCGGCGTTTCCGGTTGGCGCGATCCACTCGATTCCGGCGGACAAGATCTTTCTGGTGCAGCTTGCGGATGCGCCGAAGCTCGGTCTCGACGTCCTGTCCTGGAGCCGGCACTTCCGTTGCTTCCCGGGCCAGGGCGATCTGCCGGTGGCAGCGTTCATGGAAGCGGTGTCGGTGACCGGGTATGCCGGCCCGCTGTCGCTGGAGATCTTCAACGATCAGTTTCGCTCGGGCTCGCCGGTTCGCACCGCGACCGACGGGCTGCGGTCGCTGATTCTGCTGGAGGACCAACTGGCGCACGGTTCGCCTGGCGCGTCCGCGGCCAGGCTGCAGTCGAAAGCGCAGAGCCGCGGCGTTGGATTCGTCGAATTCGCCGTCGATGAAACCAAAGCCAGGAATCTGTCGGCACTGCTCGGCCAACTCGGTTTCCGCAGGACCGGCTCGCATCGCAG
This sequence comes from Bradyrhizobium sp., assembly GCA_013695565.1. Taxonomy (GTDB): domain Bacteria; phylum Pseudomonadota; class Alphaproteobacteria; order Rhizobiales; family Xanthobacteraceae; genus Bradyrhizobium. Next base: position 6,435 of record JACDAG010000355.1, on the reverse strand, counting down.
CAAGGACGTCGAGCGTTGGTCGCAAGGCAACATCGAACTGGTCATCAATTGCGAGCCGGATGGCTTTGCCCATTCGCACTACATCACGCACGGTGCCGGGGTCTGTGCCATCGCGATCGACGTCAATGATGCCGGCAAGACCATGACGCGGGCCGAGGCACTGAAGGCGCACACCTTCTATCAGCCGGTTGGGCCGGGTGAGCTGGAAATCCCGGCCATCCGGGGCGTCGGCGGCAGTCTGCTGTACTTTCTGGAAACGGCAGGCAAGAACTGGGATATCGATTTCGAAGCGCTGCGCAGCGATGCCGCGACCGACCGTCTCGACGTGGTCGACCACATCTCGCAGTCGATGCCTTATGACGAGATGCTGTCATGGCTGTTGTTCTACACGGGCATACTCGATCTACAGCGCCTGCCGCAGATGGAGATCGCCGATCCGGTCGGGCTCGTGCAAAGCCAGGCGCTGATCAACGGCAATCAGGGCCTGCGCGTGATCCTGAACGGGTCATCGGCGACGCGTACGCTTTCGGCCCGCTTTATCAATGAATTTTTCGGTTCCGGGGTCCAGCACATTGCGTTCTCGTGCGGCGATATTTTCGCAGCGGTCGCGGATATGCGGGCGCGCGGTGCGGATTTCCTGAAGATCCCGGACAATTATTACGACGATATCGAAGCCAAATACGATCTCGATGCGGCGACGATGGCAGCGCTTCGCGACAACCAGATTCTGTACGATCGTGAAGGCGAGGGCGAATTCTTCCAGATCTATACCCACACCTTCGATGACCGGTTCTTCTTCGAGATCGTCCAGCGGCGGAACTATGAAGGGTTTGGCGCCGCCAATGCCGCGGTCCGTCTCGCGGCGCAGACGCGGGAATCCCGGCCCTTGACCATCCCCCGCGCGTGAAGAAATCTAGAGTGCTGATGATCCGATGCTTGCGCCGCCGCAAACATAGAGCGCCTGGCCGGTGATGAAATCCGAATCCTTGGCTGCAAAGAACATCACGGCGCGCGCCACATCGCTTGGGCGGCCGATGCGCCCGACCGGGATCGAACGGGCGAGTTGATCCACCTTCGGGCTGCCCTGCGGAATGACCTCGTGAAACATATCGGTCTCAACCGGCCCTGGTGCAACGACATTGACCGTGATGCCGTGGGCCGCCGTCTCCAGCGCCCAGGTCCGTGCCATGCCGAACATGCCGGACTTCGTCGCCGAATAAGCGGTGCGGGTAGCTGCACCCAGTGCCGCGCGCGAGGCGATCAGGACGATGCGTCCGAACTGCCGCTGCTTCATGCCGGGCAACGCGGCCTGCACCAGCGTCAAAGCGGCGCCGAGATGGAGCTGACTGAGCGCTGCGATGTCATCCACTGTCGCCTGCTCGATCAGATTGGGTCGGATGATCCCGGCATTGTGCACGACGTGCGAAATTTCGTGCCGCGCAGCTATGTCCCTGGCGGCATCCGCCGTCGCTTTGGGATCGAACAGGTCGACCAGAACCGGCTCGAGCTTTGCGTGCGACCAGTCCGGCAAGCGCCGGTCGAGCGAGACGACAGGGTGATCCGCGGCCAGCATCGCCTCGGCGATGGCCCGGCCGATGCCGGCGCTGGCACCGGTGATGATGGCGACGTTGCTTTGGCTCATGATACTTCACTCGGCTTTCTGCACCGGCCGCTTCTTCAGCGGACGGGTATCGACGCACTGATCGGAATCGATGGTCGTGGCGACCAGCTCCTTGAGAGCGCCGCGCTGGATCTTCTGGGTCGAGGTCAGTGGCAGCGCCGGCACAAAGGCGACATAGCCGGGCGCCTTGTAATAGGCGAGGCGGCTCAGGCTCCACGCGACGAGATCGGCGGCGATCCGGTTGCGTGATGCGGCGTCCGGTAGTTCGCCCTCGCTCACGACGCAGGCAAACACTTCGTCACCCCGCATCGGGTCGGGGGCAGGGGCAACCGCGACCTGCCGGATGGAAGGATGCTGCATCAACACGCTCTCGACTTCCACCGCCGAGATGTTTTCGCCGGAGCGGCGGATCACGTTCTTCTTGCGGTCGACGAAATGAAACGCCCCATCCAGGCCGCGGCGCACCACGTCGCCGGTGTGAAACCAGCCGCCGTCCCAGGCTTCCGCGGTGGCCTCACTGTCCTTGAGATATTCGCGGAAGAAACCGAAGCGCGGCGCTGCACCGGCATGGCGCACCAGGAGTTCGCCGGGCTCGTCGACGCCAGCCTCTGCGCCGCCATCAAGAACGATGCGAGCCTCAAGTTCGGTTCCCAGCCGACCAAAGCAACTTGTGCCGGTGTGGCGCGGCTCCCGGGAGGCGACGACCACGGCACCGGCTCCCGTTTCGGTCATGGCCCAGGCCTCGACCAGCGGAAAGCTGAACCTGATCTCAAAGGGATCATGCAGCGCCTTGTCGACGCCGGCGCCAAAACCGAACCGCACGCTGTGGCGCTTGTCGTCGGCGCTTTCGGGCGCACCCATCAACATCGGGGGCATCACGCCGAGATAATGCACGATGGTGGCGCGGCTTTCCCTGACGCTTGTCCACCAGCTCTTCGGATGAAAACGGTCGAGCACGATCAGGCAGCCGCCGGTGGTCACCATCGCCATCGCGGAATAGGCCATCGCATTCATGTGAAACACCGGCAGCGGCGTCAGCATCCGCTCGTTGCCGTCATTCAGCGCGATCAGGCCGCCGACGGTGGCGTACCAATGGCCGGCATAGAGGAAATACTCATTCGGCAGCACGCAGCCTTTGGGCCGGCCAGTGGTACCGGAGGTGTAGAGCAGGGCGCATTCGCTGTCGCGATCGGGCGCACCTGGCCGCGGCGCCGCGGCATGGATCGCCGCCGGTTCGTCATCCGGCCCGACCACCGGAATGTCGCGCCCGATCGCCTTGGCCGCAGACGAGACATCGTCCTGACGCTGCACGATCACGACCGCGGCGACGATCTCGGAATGACCGATGAGGTATTCCAACTCGGCTGCACGCATATCCGGATTGATGGGCACCAGCGACACGCCGAGCCCATTCAGTGCAAACCAGTGCAGGAAGAAGCCCGGGCGGTTCTCCATGAGAATGCCGACCCGATGACCGCCGCCGTACCCCTTCGCACGATAGGCCTCGGTCAAGTCAGCGATCCGCGCGTGCGCCTCGCGATAGCTGATTTCGCCGGCCGCGATGCCATAGGCCTGCGCCGTTTCCGGCAGTACCGCCAGAAATGGCTTGTCGCCATGACGGGCAGCCGCGCGCGCGAAGGCGTCGAACACGGTTATCGGGGCCTCGATCGGGAGCTGCATCACCGTCTCACATGAACAGCTGGATATTGCCGAATGCGGCATCGCAATTGACGATGTCGACCCGCTTCAGCTTGATCTTGAGCGCGCCGTCGATCACGGCCAGCGTGTGCGTCGCCCAGGCGGCGTAAAGGTCCTGCTGGTCGAGGCGCGTCTCGACATAATGCATGGGGGTCCAGGTGACGTATTCGTTGGCCGCCTCGTTGCGGCTGTCGACCTGCGGCGTCTGCAGCACGTGATGACAGCGGCTCTTCGGCTTCTGCGAAAAGGTCCGGTTACCCTTGAGCCGCTCGACGCGAATCTTGAGTAGCAGCTTGTCCTCGTACATCAGCGACGTCGTCAGCCGCGGATCGGTCTGGCCCCATTCGAGCGGCATCCAGTAAAAACCGTCCTCGGCGAACAGGTCGAGCCATTCCTCAAAACGATGTTGGTCGATCAAGCGGGTTTCGCGAATGACGAAATCGATCAATTGCTGGTCGGTGGGCGCGTTCATGGCAGCCCTCACATCGACATCGTCATGAATTTCGACCAGGCGCGGAACTGGTTCCGCATCTGCCATTCGGTGGTGCCATTGGTAACGGCGGTCGTATCCGGCAGTTCGGAGGGGTCGTAGAGACGCTGCAGATTGACCCATTGATTGGCGTCGACATGCAGGCCCTCCTGGGCGCGCTCGTACATTTCGAGGTCGTCATGACCGACCACGGAAGTGGGGGCGTTGATCAGTCGGTTGTACATCAAGGTGCGTTCCAGCAGCAGGTCCGGCGCATCGACGAGGCGGAAGGTCCAGCTTTCCACCAGCGTCTTGTTGGCCGCGATCGGCTTGAACACGCGGATCAGCTGGATCGGCCCCTTGATCATGATGTTGGGGAAGTACACCGTGTTGTGGCGGTTCTCGCCCAGGATCGCCTTGGCGCGTTCCTCGCCATGGGCCGCCGCCATTTTCTCGAAATAGCCGGGCACCGCCGAATAGTCGGAATGGATCGAGTGATGCACGCCGGTGTGGCCATGACCGTTGGGCCAGACCCGGATGCCCATATTTTCGAAGAACTCGTACGGCGCCATGAAGGGCGCATAGATCTCCACCGCCATCGGCTTTTTGGAGCCGGGCGGGGCGTTCTTCCACACCTCGATTGCGGTACCGGCCGAGGATTCATGCGCGACCATCGGATGGCAGGTATCGGTCTGGTTCTCGACCAGCATTTTCCAGTTGCAATTGTGCATATACCGCAACACGCCGCCGGCGACTTCGAGCCGGCCGGCCGGGGAGCGGTCGACCATGTTGTCGAAGCTCGACAGGCTGTCGCCGAAGAATTCCTCGAAGCCGGGGCCGCTATCGTTCAGCTTGGCAAATACGAAGCCGCGATAATTGTGCACGTGCTTGACCGCGCTCATGCCGCGTCCGGCGTGGCTCTGCTCGACGCCGGTGTTTTCGTAACCCTTCTTCAGAGGGATCGCGAGCAGCGAACCGTCGGTCTTGAAGCTCCAGGCGTGGTAGGGGCAGCGGAAGAATTTTCCGGTGTTGCCGCAGGATTCGGTGGTGATGCGCGTGCCCTTGTGCGGGCAACGATTGTGCAGCACCTTCACGGTGTTGTCGGTATGGCGCACCATCAGGATCGGTTGGGTGCCGATGGTGGTGCCATAATAGTCGCCCGGCTTCGCGACCTGGCTGTCGTGGCCGACATAGGCCCAGGTGTTGGCGAAGACGTGCTCCATTTCAAGCTGGAACACCTCCTCGTCGATATAGACGTCGCGGTGCACCTCGGTCTCGCGCACGAGGCCTTTGATTGCTTCGACGTTTCCGCGATATCTGGCCATGGACACCTCCTTCAGAGATCGAGCACGAGCCGCGGCGATTTCGACCGCGAGACGCAGATTTGCATGACCTTGCCGGCCGCCTTCTCGGCATCGGTCAGGATATAGTCGCGATGGTCGGGCGTGCCTTCGATCACGCTGACCTGGCAGATGCCGCAATCGCCGCGCTGGCAATCATGCAGGGGGTCTTCGCCGGCTTCGATCAGCACGCTGAGAATAGTCTTGTCCGGCGGAATGAGAAGGGTCTTGCCGGAATTGTTCAGTACGACTTCGAAGGCTTGGTCGCCGGCAAGCGGTGCGACGGTGGCAAAAATCTCGAAGCGCAGGCGGCCGCCCGCCCAGTGCAGATCCTTGGCGCTCTGGATCGCTGCATCGATCATCGGCTTGGGCCCACAGAGGTACAACGGCTCATTATCGGTGAGCGAGGCCATCAAGCCTTTGACGTCGAAGATACCGCTGGCGTCGTCGGTGTGGATGGTCAGGCGTTCGCCGCACAGCGTTTCACTTTCGCTGAGAAAGGCGATCTGGTCGCGCGAGCGGCCGGCATAAATAAAGCGGTAGGGCCGCCCGCCGGCCCTCAGTGCGGCCGCCATCGAGAGCACCGGCGTCACGCCGATGCCACCGGCGAGCAGCACGATCGGTTTTGATGAAGGCTCCAGCGGAAAATTGTTCCGCGGTGTGGCGACCGAGAGGACGTCACCGACCCTCAGCGCGTGCATGAATTTGGAGCCGCCCTGGCTCGGCTGCTCCAGCCGTACGCCGAGTCGGTATGCATGTGGGCGCGTGGTGGCTGCCGGATCGAGCGAGGTGTTGATCAGCGAATAGGAGCGTTCATCGCCATCCGGCAGGCGTACCTTGACATGCGCCCCGGCGTCCCAGGACGGCAGCGGCTCGCCGCGCGGACGGGCGAGTTTGATCGCGCGGATCAAAGCGGTTTCCGCCTGGATATCGGTGACGGTGAGGTCGAACTGGTCCATCGTATCTATCACAGAAATGTTTCGACGGTGGCAAGCGCCCCGTCGAGCGCCTTGCCTTCTTCATCGGCGAGTGCGGCCTTGCAAAGCCGCCGCAGCCATTGCGCACCATCGGCGCGACCGGCGAGGCGGGGGGCGACCGCGATCACCCGGTCGAATTTCGAGGCGCCGCGCGCGTGGGTGTCGGAATAGCCCTTCACCAGCCGGCGTGCTTCGAGGATCGCGACCGCGAGTTCGTAATCCGTTGCGGCGGTTGTGCGGGCGAGATCGAGCCAGGCGTCGCGATGGGTGACCTCGCGCTTGTGGCGCAGCGTGCCGCGTCGAAAGCGCTTCAGGCCGCCCAGCACATAG
>JACDAG010000354.1 GCA_013695565.1 Bradyrhizobium sp. | reverse complement strand
CAGCATGGCTGGGGGCATCATCGAATATCTGGCTGAGGGCGCCTGGACCAAGCGGTTGCATGCCGGCTGGGCGGCGCAATCGGGCATCCGCGCCGCGCTGCTGGCGCGGGGCGGATTCGTTGGTCCGCGCACGGTGTTCGAAGGTGTGCATGGGCTGTTTCACGGCTTCGCGCATACGATTCAGGGCGACTACGATGCGCTGACCGGCGATTTTGGCACACGTTGGGTGACCGATACGCTGGCGTTCAAGCCTTATCCATGCGGGACGATGGCGCAGCCCTATATCGACTGCGCGCGACGGCTGGCCGCGCGTGGCGTCAAGGCAGAAGACATCGCCGAAATCGTCTGCGAGGTCGCGGAGGGAACGGTGCACCGGCTATGGGAGCCGCTTACGGACAAGCAGCACCCGCGCAACGGCTATGCCGCCAAATTCGCGGTGCCATATCTGCTGGCGACCGGCTTCGTGCATGGCGGCGTCGGGCTCGGTGCCTTTTCCGATCACGCGATCAGCGATGCGCGCGTGCTGGCGCTAGCCGCGAAAGTGAAGTTCGTGATCGATCCGGACAACCCCTATCCAAACAATTATACCGGCCACCTTCGTGCCACCATGAAAGATGGTAGCGTGATCGAGGAGCGGCAGCCCTATCTGCGCGGCGGCGCGCAGGAGCCGCTGACCCGGCAGAACGTGACGGACAAATTCGTGCTTAACGCGCAGCACGGTGGCTGGAGCAAAGCTCAGAGCGACGGCGCCTTGAAGCTGATGGCCGGCTTGTACCAGGATAGGATCGATCTGTCGTCATTGCGTGGATAGGCTTGCATGACCAAGGAACTCATCGGCAAAGTCGCCATCGTCACCGGGGCAGGCCGCAATATCGGTCGAGCCATAGCGCTGACCCTGGCGGAAGGTGGCGCGTCCATTGTGGTGAACGCACGCAGCAATCGCGCCGAGGCGGAAGCTGTTGCCGGAGAAATCGCGTCATCCGGTGGCACGGCGCTGGTCCATATCGGCGATGTCGCCGACGCCAGGGCGGTGCAGGCGATGGCGGACGCGGCCATGAAGCAATTCGGGCGGATCGATAGCCTCGTCAACAATGCAGCGCTGCGACGGGAAAAGAAATTCACCGAGATGGACTATCGCGAGTGGCGCGACATCCTCGATGTCACGCTCGATGGCACGTTTCATTGCGTGAGGGCCTGCCTGCCGGCTTTGCGCAAATCCGGCGCAGGGACGATCGTCAACATCGGCGGCCTGAGCGCGCATACCGGCGCCAAGGATCGTGCGCATGTCGTCACCGCGAAAGCCGGGATCATCGGCTTTACCCGGGCACTTGCCCACGACCTTGCCGACGACGGTATCACCGTGAACTGCGTGGTTCCCGGCCTGATCGGTACGCCCCGACCCAAGGACAGACCGGAGCCGGCGCACCATCTGACCCACCAGACCATCACGGGAGAGCGCGGCAGGCCGGACGACGTTGCGGCCATGGTGCGATTCCTTTGTGGGCCCGGCGCGCGCTACATCAACGGGCAGGCGATCCACGCCAATGGGGGTGCCTATCTCGGCGCCTGATGCATGGCCTGGTTGCTGATTTCGCCGGTGTTCCCGCCGATAAAGCCACTCGGCGACGGCGGATTTTGATGTTACCTATCGGAACATGAACCAGCACGCCAAGGTCGATATCCGCCACTCCACCTGTCCGCATGATTGCCCGTCGGCCTGCGCGCTCGATATCGAGGTGATCGACGGAAGCAACATTGGTCGGGTGCGCGGCTCCAAGCAGCAGACCTACACCGCCGGCGTCGTCTGCGCCAAGGTCGCCCGCTATGCCGAGCGTATTCATCATCCCGACCGGTTGTTGCATCCGATGCGCCGCACCGGACCGAAGGGCTCCGGACAGTTCGCGCGAATCTCCTGGGATGAAGCGCTGGACGAAATCGCCGCACGGTTCGATCAGGCGGAGCATGAATTCGGCGCCCAGTCGGTCTGGCCGTATTACTACGCCGGCACCATGGGGTTGGTGATGCGCGATGGCATTAATCGCCTTGCCAATGTGAAGAAATATTCCCGGTTCTACCAGACGATCTGCGCCAACGTTGCGCGCATCGGATTTGCCATTGGCACCGGCAAGATCGCCGGCGTCGATCCGCGCGAGATGGGCGTTTCCGATCTCGTCGTAATCTGGGGCACCAATCCCGTAAACACCCAAGTCAACGTGATGACGCATGCGATGCGTGCCCGCAAGGAGCGCGGCGCCAAGATCGCGGCGATCGACGTCTACAACAACGACACCATGAAGCAGGCCGATATCAAGATCCTGCTCAAGCCCGGCACCGACGGCGCCTTTGCCTGCGGCGTCATGCATGTGCTGTTCCGCGAAGGCTATGCGGATCGCGCGTATATGGAGCGCTACACCGATTGCCCCGCCGAACTGGAAGCCCATCTGGCGACCCGTACGCCCGAATGGGCCTCGTCGATCTCGGGCGTGCCGGTCGAGGAGATTGAGGCGTTCGCCCGCCTGGTCGGCCAGACCAAGCGTTCGTTTTTTCGTCTCGGTTATGGCTTCACCCGCAGCCGCAACGGCGCCGCGCAGATGCACGCGGCGCTGTGTATTCCGGCGGTGACCGGCGCCTGGCAACACGAGGGCGGCGGCGCGTTCTTCAACAATTTCGCGATCTGGAAGTTCGATGAATCCATCATCGAGGGCCATGACGCGCTCGATCGCGCCACCCGCTGGCTCGACCAGTCGCAGATCGGCCGCATCCTGACTGGCGACGCGGAAGCGTTGAAGGGGGGGCCGCCGGTCAAGGCGATGCTGATCCAGAACACCAACCCGATGACGGTGGCGCCGGAGCAGGCGCTGGTCCGCCAGGGTTTTGCGCGCGAAGACCTGTTCATGGTGGTGCATGAGCAGTTCATGACCGAGACGGCACAGATGGCCGATATCGTGCTGCCCGCAACCATGTTCATGGAACATGACGATCTCTATTACGGTGGCGGCCATCAGCATATTTCGGTCGGCGCCAAGCTGATCGATCCGCCCGGCGAGTGCCGCTCGAACCACGAGGTGCTGCAGGGACTCGGTCGCCGTCTCAATGCCGTGCATCCGGGCTTTGAGATGTCACCGCGTGAATTGATCGACGCGACGCTAAAGAAGAGCGGTCACGGTGATATCGCCACCCTGGAAGCGGATCTGTGGCGTGACATCCAGCCGGATTTCCGCACCTCGCATTACCTCGACGGCTTCGCGCATGCGGACAAGAAGTTCCACTTCAAGGCCGACTGGGCGAATCCGCCCTTCGGCAACGCCGGTTTGGGGCCGTGGGAGCTGATGCCGTCGCTGCCGGATCACTGGACCATCATCGAGGAGGCGGATGAGGCCCATCCGTTCCGGCTCGCCACCAGTCCTTCGCGCAGCTTCCTCAATACCAGCTTCAACGAAACGCCGTCGTCGATCGCGCGCGAAGGAAAGCCCTCGGTGATGATGCATCCCGAAGATGCGGCGGCGCTTGGGCTCCTCGACGGCGAAATTGTCACCCTCGGCAATGTCAGGGGCGAGACCAATTTGACGGTAAAACTGTTTGACGGTCTGCGACGCGGCGTGCTGATCGCGGAATCGATCCAGCCGAACAAGGCCCATATCGGCGGCCGCGGCATCAACATGCTGACCGGGGCCGAAGCGGTCGCTCCCGTCGGTGGTGCGGCGTTCCATGACAACAAGGTCTGGGTAAAGAAGGCCGCATCCGCGGCCTGAATCCGCTTGCAGTTCCCCGCCTTCCTGCCGCAAATGTTCGTCAATCAACGGCAAACAGGGCGAGCAGAACAATGACCGACAACAGCAGCGTGATACGCGAAAAGCGTGGACAGGCGTTCTGGATCACCATCAACCGGCCGGACAAGCGCAACGCCATCAATGCCGACGTCGTTGCCGGCATTGCCAAAGGGTATCGCGACGCCCATGACGACAAGGAAGTCCGCGTCATTGTCCTGACAGGCGCTGGCGACAAGGCGTTTTGCGCCGGTGCCGATCTGCAGAACAGCGGCGCCGCCTTTTCGATGGATTTTTCCAGGCCGAATGTCGATTACGCCGATCTGCTGCGGCTATCGCAGAACGCCACCAAGCCCGCGATCTCGCGGGTAGGGGGCGTTTGCATGGCGGGCGGCATGGGCTTGCTGTGCATGACCGATATGGCGGTCGGCGCCGATCACGTGATCTTTGGATTGCCCGAAGTGAAGGTCGGCGTGTTCCCGATGCAGGTGATGAGCCTGTTGCAATCGATGGTGCCACCGCGCTTCGTCAACGAATGGGCGCTGACCGGCGAACCCTTCGATGCGAACGCGGCCCGGGCCGCGGGGCTTCTGAATTACGTGGTGCCGTCGGCCGAACTCGACGCCAAGATCGAATGGCTGATCAGCCGCATCGTCGACAAATCGCCGACCGCGATCCGGCGCGGCAAATATGCCATGCGTGCGATCGCCTCGATGTCGTTCGACGAAAGCATCGCCTACACCGAAAGCCAGATCGCCTTGTTGGCCATGACCGAAGACGCCAAGGAGGGCCTCAAGGCTTTCGGCGAGAAGCGCAAACCGTCATGGCCGGGGCGGTGATGGATTGATGCGTCGATTCCGCAGCGCCATGCCGCCGGCGACGCCGACGCCGAGCACGTAGATCCATCCCTCCAGGAAATCGAACAGGTGGGAGTTGAACAACGAGCTGACGATGTTCTGAACGACAATCAGAAATCCGGCCCAGCTGATCCCAGTTCGCGTTCCAGAACAATGCGATGTGAGATAGCCACATTGCATACAGCGCCAGCACGCCGATGAGGCCCCACTGAATGGCGAAGCCCAGCGTCTGATTGTGGGGATTGCGGGTGATTTCGGCGGCGGCGCCCGTCTGGTTCATGGCGGCCTGTTCG
>JACDAG010000343.1 GCA_013695565.1 Bradyrhizobium sp. | reverse complement strand
CGCCTAGCTATCGCACCGCTACCATCCGCATAAAAGGCGTCAGGTCTCACATTCCATGTCGGCACAGCGTATGACGCTCGAACCACGCAAATCATCCGGCCTTTATCGGGCCGGCCGGTCGCTCCGGCTGGCGGCAGGCCTGATCGTGCTGGCGGTCTCCCTGGGCGGATGCGGCACCGGTTCGCTGTGGGACAAGTTCACCGCCAAGGACGACACCTTCAACGAGGAACCCGCGGACAAGCTCTACAATGAGGGCTTGTACCTGATGAACCAGCGCAAGGATGTGAAGGCGGCGTCGAAGAAATTCGAGGAAGTCGACCGGCAGCATCCTTATTCCGACTACGCGCGCAAATCGCTGCTGATGTCGGCCTACTCGTTCTACCAGGCCGGCGATTACGACAGCTGCATTGGTGCTGCGACCCGCTACGTCACCCTGCATCCGGGCAGCCCCGACGCCGCCTATGCGCAATATCTGATCGCCGCTTCCCATTACGACCAGATTCCGGATATCTCGCGCGACCAGGGCCGCACCGAAAAGGCGATCGCGGCGCTGGAAGAGGTGATCCGCAAATATCCGACCTCGGAATACGCCAACACCGCCAAGGCCAAGCTCGAAGGCGCGCGCGACCAGCTCGCCGGCAAGGAAATGGATGTCGGCCGCTATTACATGCAAAAGCGCGACTACACCGCCGCCATCAACCGCTTCAAGACCGTGGTCACCCGCTATCAGACCACCCGCCATGTCGAGGAAGCGCTGGCGCGGCTCACCGAGGGCTATATGGCGATCGGTATCGTCGGCGAGGCGCAAACCGCCGCCGCCGTCCTTGGGCACAATTTTCCTGACAGCCGCTGGTACAAGGACGCTTATAATCTTGTAAAGTCCGGCGGTCTCGAGCCGAGCGAGAATCAGGGGTCCTACATTTCCAGGGCCTTCAAGAAGATGGGCCTCGGCTAGGAATTAATTTCGCATGCTGGCGCGTCTGTCGATCCGTGACATCGTCCTGATCGAACGGCTCGATATCGAGTTTTCCCGTGGCCTCGCGGTGCTGACCGGCGAAACCGGCGCGGGCAAATCCATCCTGCTCGATGCCTTCGCGCTGGCGCTCGGCGGCCGCGGCGACGCGGGTCTCGTCCGCCACGGCGTGGAGCAGGGCCAGGTCACGGCGACGTTCGACGTCCCCAAGGGCCATCCGGCGACAAAAATCCTTACCGAAAACGGCCTCGACGATACCGGCGAGATGATCCTGCGCCGCGTGCAGCTTGCCGACGGCCGTACCCGCGCCTTCATCAACGACCAGTCGATCAGCGTGCAGACCCTCAAGGCCGTGGGCGCCGCGCTGGTCGAGATCCACGGCCAGCACGATGAGCGTGCGCTGGTCGATGCCTCGACCCACCGGCAGCTGCTCGATGCCTTTGCCGGGCTGGAAAAGGGTGTCGCGGCGCTGGAAGGGCTCTGGGATTTGAGGCGAGCCGCCTATGGCGCGCTCGACGAGCACCGCGCCGGGATGGAGCGCGCGGCCCGCGAGGCGGATTATCTGCGCCATTCATCCGATGAGTTGCGAAAGCTGAAGCCAAAGGACGGTGAGGAAACCGAGCTGGCCGGGCGGCGCACGACGATGATGCAGGGCGAGAAGATCGCCGGTGACCTGCGTGAGGCGCAGGACGCCGTCAGCGGCAATCATTCGCCGGTCGCAGCCCTTGCGGCGGCGGTACGCAGGCTGGAGCGCCGGGCCGGCAATTTGCCTGCCTTGGTCGAGCCCGCGGTGAAGGCGATCGATATCGCGATCAATGCGCTGGAAGAGGCCGACCAGCATTTGTCAGCGGCGTTGATTGCCGCCGATTTCGATCCCGCCGAGTTGGAGCGGATCGAGGAGCGGCTGTTCGCGCTGCGCGCCGCCTCGCGCAAATATTCGACCCCGGTCGACGGCCTCGCGGCACTTGCCGCGAAATATGCTTCCGACGTGGCGCTGATCGATGCCGGCGCCGACCGGTTGAAGAAGCTGGAAGCTGCCGCCGCCGAGGCCGACAAGCGTTTTGGCGCGGCAGCCGCGAAGCTATCCGCCGCCCGCACCAAATCCGCCGAAAAGCTCAACAAGGCCGTCAACGCCGAACTGGCGCCGCTGAAACTCGAGCGCGCCAAATTCATGGCGCAGGTCGAAACCGACGCCAAATCGCCGGGCCCGCAGGGCATCGATCGCGTCGAATTCTGGGTCCAGACCAATCCCGGCACCAAGCCGGGGCCGATGATGAAGGTGGCTTCCGGCGGCGAGCTGTCGCGCTTCCTGCTGGCGCTCAAGGTGGTGCTGTCCGACCGCGGCTCGGCGCCCACGCTGGTGTTCGACGAAATCGATACCGGTGTCGGCGGCGCGGTCGCGGACGCGATCGGTGCCCGGCTGGCGCGGCTTGCCGGAAAGGTCCAGGTCATGGCGGTGACGCACGCGCCGCAGGTCGCCGCCCGCGCCAATCATCATTTGCTGATCTCCAAGGACGCGATGGACAAAGGCAAGCGCGTCGCCACCCGCGTCCACGCGCTCGCCCCCGACCACCGCCGCGAGGAAATCGCCCGCATGCTGGCCGGTGCGGAGATCACCGCGGAAGCGAGGGCGGCGGCAGATCGGCTGCTGAAGTCGGCGACGGCGTAACGTTCCCCGTCATTCCGGGGCGATGCGTAGCATCGAACCCGGAATCTCGAGATTCCGGGTCTGGTCCTTCGGACCATCCCGGAATGACGAACTCAGTTGCAGATCGATTCGTACAAATCTTCCCACCGCGGATTCTGAGCCTCGATCAGTTGCGTCTTCCAGCTCCGTTTCCATTTTTTGAGTTCTTTTTCTCGGGAAATCGCGGAAGTCGGGTCGTCGTAGATTTCGAACCAAACCAGCTGTGTGATATTGTATTTGGAAGTGAAACCCGGGACGGCTTTTATCCTATGCTCGTAGACTCGTCGCACGATGTCGTTGGTCACGCCAACGTAGATCGCTCCATCCTTTCGGCTCGCGAGGATGTACACATAGTAGGCCATGATCTGGATCATTCTCAACATCGTCATTCCGGGGCGTGCGCAGCACGAACCCGGAATCTCGAGATTCCGGGTCTGGTGCTACGCACCATCCCGGAATGACGAGCTACAATTTACATCATGATAGCAAAATCAAAGACAAAAACCCTCACCGACGTCGCCAAGCTGACCAACGCCCAGGCCAAGGTCGAGTTGATGCGGCTGGCGCTCGAAATCGAGGCGCACAACGAGCGCTATTACCAGAAGGATGCGCCGACCGTATCGGACGCGGCCTATGACGCCTTGCGCCAGCGGCTGGAGGCGATCGAGGCGAAGTATCCCGATCTGGTGACGACGGATTCGCCGTCGCAAAAGGTCGGCGCCGCGCCGGCGCGCGGTTTCGCCAAGGTGCAGCACGCGGTTGCCATGCTCTCGCTCGGCAACGCCTTCGGCGATGACGACGTCACCGAATTCGTCGATCGCATCCGGCGCTTCCTCAAGCTCGATGCCGATCATATTCCGGCGTTGGTCGCCGAGCCGAAGATCGACGGGCTGTCGCTGTCATTGCGTTATGAAAACGGCGATCTGGTCCGCGCGGCAACCCGTGGCGATGGTTTTACCGGCGAGGACGTCACCGCCAATGTCCGCACCATCAAGGATATTCCGCACACGCTGAAGGGCCGCCATATTCCGGCGGCCTGCGAAATGCGCGGCGAAGTCTACATGCTCAAGAAGGATTTTCTCGAGCTGAACAAGAAGCAGGCCGAAGCCGACGACACGGTGTTTGCCAATCCGCGCAATTCGGCGGCGGGTTCGCTGCGCCAGAAGGACGTCTCGATCACAGCGTCGCGGCCGCTGAAATTCTTTGCCTATACCTGGGGCGAGATGAGCGAGCGTCCCGCCGATACCCAGCACGGCATGCTGGAGTGGATGGACAAGGCCGGCTTCGTCGTCAATCCGCGGACCAAACTTTGCAAGGATGTCGATGACGTCCTCAAATTCTACAGCAAGATCGGCGAGGAACGCGACACCCTCGGCTACGACATCGATGGCGTGGTCTACAAGGTCGACCGGCTCGACTGGCAGGACCGCCTCGGCTTCGTCTCGCGCAGCCCGCGCTGGGCGATCGCGCATAAATTCGCAGCCGAGCAGGCGACCACGATCCTCAACGGCATCGACATCCAGGTCGGCCGCACCGGGGCGCTGACGCCGGTGGCCCGGCTGGAGCCGGTCACGGTCGGCGGCGTCGTCGTCTCCAACGCGACGCTGCACAATGAGGATTACATCAAGGGCATCGGTAACGACGGCAATCCGATCCGCGATGGCGTCGATCTGCGTGTCGGCGACACGGTGGTGGTCCAGCGCGCCGGCGACGTGATCCCGCAGGTCGTCAGCGTCATCACGGAGAAGCGGCCAAAGAACGCAAAGCCGTATAAGTTCCCCGACACCTGTCCGGTGTGCGGCAGCCATGCGGTGCGCGAGGAAGACGAGGCGGTGCGACGCTGCACCGGCGCGCTGATCTGTCCAGCGCAGGCGACGGAGCGGCTGAAACATTTCGTCTCGCGGCTGGCGTTCGATATCGACGGCCTCGGTGACAAGCAGATCCAGGAGTTCTACGAAGACGATCTGGTGAAGTCGTCGGTCGACATCTTCACGCTGCAAAAGCGTGACGCCCGTTCGACCAGCAAGCTGATGCAACGCGAGGGTTATGGTGAGACCTCGGTGCGCAATCTGTTTGCCGCGATCGACGCCCGCCGCAAGATCGAGCTGCACCGGCTGATCTATGGGCTTGGCATCCGCCACGTAGGCGAGGGAAATGCAAAACTGCTGGCGCGGCATTACGGTTCGATCGAGAATTTTCGCGAGGCGATGCTGGCCGCCGCCAAGGGCACCAAGGACGAAGAGAACACCACCGAGGCCTATCAGGACCTCAACAATATCGGCGGCATCGGCGAGATCGTGGCCGACGCGGTGGTCGAGTTCTTTGCTGAGCCGCGCAACGTGAAGGCGCTCGGCGAACTCCTGCGCGAGATCGAGGTGAAGCCGGCGGAACAGCCGCGCAAGAGCTCACCGGTCTCGGACAAGACCGTGGTGTTCACGGGCTCGCTGACCAAATTCACCCGCGACGAGGCCAAGGCGGTTGCCGAGCGTCTGGGCGCCAAGGTCGCGGGCTCGGTGTCGAAGAAGACGGACTATGTCGTCGCCGGCGAGGATGCCGGGTCGAAGCTCACGAAAGCGCGCGAGCTTGGGGTTGCCGTGCTGACGGAAGACGAGTGGCTGACGCTGATCGGGGAATAGTGTCGCCACACATACAGGTGTCATCACCCGCGTATGCGGGTGATCCAGTATTCCAGAGGCAGTAGTATTTGAATCGAGAGGCCGCGGCGTACTGGATCGCCCGCCTTCGCGGGCGATGACAGTTCGATTTGGAGCGGCCATTTGCGCAATTCGAACTCCGCTACAACATCCCCTGTTCTTCCTCCTCCGCCTTCTCGATCAGTTTCTCGCTCACGATTACCTTGCCGCGCGGTGAAGATCATCGTCGCAGCGCACGCGATCGAGATCATTTGCAGGAATCCCATCGCGCCGGCAGCGGTGCCGGCAGCTTCGGGGCGGACGCTGATGGTTCGGGAGGCCGCGATGATGTTTCGTCTCGCGCGACAATAATGGTGTCATCATCCGCGAAGGCGGATGATCCAGTATTCCAGAGAAGCCGGTGATCGAACCGATAAGCCGCGGCGTACTGGTCCCCCGCTTTCGCGGGGGATGACGGTCGGGCAGCGGAGGGACGACAGCCTACAGCGGCAGCATCGCTGCCGTCGCGTCGTCCAGCCACAGCTTGGTCGCGTTGTCATCGAGACGCGGACGCACCTCGCGGTTGACGCGTTCGTGGTAGTCGTTCAGCCATTTCAGTTCGGTCGGACTCAACATGTCGATGTCGATCAGGCGGCGGTCGATCGGCGCCAGCGTCAGCGTTTCGAACGCATTGATGGGCTTTTCGGCGCCGGCGACGTCGGCACCGACAACCAGTTCGAGATTTTCGATCCGGATGCCAAAGGCGTCGGTCTTGTAATAGCCGGGCTCGTTGGAGAGGATCATGCCGCGTTTCAGCGGCGTGGTGCCGAGCTTCGAGATCCGCGCCGGCCCTTCATGCAC
>JACDAG010000297.1 GCA_013695565.1 Bradyrhizobium sp. | reverse complement strand
GCGGCAGCCTACGCTTGCTTCGCCGCGATAGTCTGATCGGCTTGCCGGGCCGAAGCTGGCGAAGCCAGCGAAGGCTGGTGGAGCCAGGCGGGATCGAACCGCCGACCTCTTGCATGCCATGCAAGCGCTCTCCCAGCTGAGCTATGGCCCCTTAACCGATCCGCGCGCCTTGGGCGACGCGCAGGCATGACCCTGAACCACAGTTCAGGGCCGATCTCAAGTCTCTTCGTCGCTGCCGACGTCGCCAATGATGTCGGTGACGTCCTCGTCACCTTCTTCCTCGTCGGGAATGAAGGTCGAATCATCATCATCGTCTTCGATGGTCTCATCGGCCTCGATATCGTCTTCCGATTCGGGAACCGCGGCCTTGACCTTGCCGCTGTTCTCTTCGGCATCGGCCTCCTCGAGCGAGACCTCTTCGACCTCGGCGGGTTCCGGCGTATCGGCGGCGGCCGTCGCGGAAGCGGCGGCAGCGCGTGCCGCGGCGTCGCCACGGGAAGCCCGGGGCGGCACGATCGGCGCAATCGTCACAACCTCACCGGTATAGGGCGAGATCACGGGACTCTTGTTCAGGTCGTAGAATTTCTTACCCGTCGTCGGGCAAATGCGTTTGGTTCCGAGATCGGATTTGGCCACGTGTGGAATCCTGGGAATTTTCTGAAAAACGGTGCTTCACTTGGCTAGTTGCTAGGCTGCTGTCAATAGCGGTTTGCGCGCATTTGACTGCCGCGTGACGCTGACTTGCCGATGTGATACCTGCGGCCCGCGCGAGAGGACACAATCTTGACCCATTCAGACTGGCCTGCAGCCCCCCCGACCCCGCTAGAATCCCGCGCCAGCGGCGCCCTGACCGGCAAAGTCCGCGTTCCCGGCGACAAGTCGATTTCGCACCGGGCCCTTATTCTGGGGGCGCTTTCGGTCGGAGAAACCCGGATTTCGGGGCTTCTGGAAGGCGAGGACGTCCTCAATACCGCCAAATCGATGCAGGCGCTCGGCGCCACGGTCGAACGAACAGGCCCATTTGCCTGGACCGTCCGGGGCGTCGGGGTGGCCGGCTTCGCCCAGCCGACGGCCCCCCTCGATTTCGGCAATTCCGGCACCGGCTGCCGGCTGGTGATGGGGGCGGTGGCCGGCTGCCCGATCTCGGCGGTGTTCGATGGCGACGCCTCGTTGCGGTCGCGGCCGATGCGGCGGATCCTCGACCCCCTTGAACTGATGGGCGCCAAAACCGGAGAGGCCAAAGAAGGCGGTCGCCTGCCGCTGACGCTCCACGGCGCCCGTAATCCCGTGCCGATCCTGTACCGAACGCCGGTGGCCTCGGCCCAGATCAAATCGGCGGTGCTGCTGGCGGGGCTCGCCGCGCCCGGAATCACCACGGTGATCGAGCAGGAAGCCAGCCGCGACCATACCGAATTGATGCTGAAGCATTTTGGCGCGCAGATCGTCTCGACGGCCGAAGGCAGCCATGGCCGCAAGATCGCGCTCACCGGTCAGCCTGAACTGCACGGCGCCGATGTCGTGGTGCCCGCCGATCCGTCGTCCGCGGCATTCCCGATCGTGGCGGCGCTGATCGTCGAAGGCTCCGACATCGTCTTCTCCGACGTCATGACCAACCCGCTGCGCATCGGCCTGTTCACGACCTTGCGTGAGATGGGCGCCTCGATCGAAGAAAGCGAAGTGCGCGGCGATGCCGGCGAACCAATGGCTACCTTGCGCGTGCGCGCCTCCAAATTGCGCGGCGTCGTGGTGCCGCCGGAGCGCGCGCCATCGATGATCGACGAATATCTGGTGCTCGCGATTGCGGCGTCGTTTGCCGAAGGCACCACGATCATGCGCGGGTTGCAGGAGCTGCGCGTCAAGGAATCCGACCGGCTGGAGGCGACCGCCGACATGCTGCGCGTCAACGGCGTCAAGGTGGAGGTTGCGGGCGACGATCTGATCGTCGAAGGCAGGGGTCATGTGCCCGGCGGCGGTCTCGTCGCCACCCACATGGATCACCGCATCGCGATGTCGGCGCTGGTGATGGGGCTTGCCGCCGACAAGCCGGTCAAGGTCGACGACACCGCCTTCATCGCCACCAGCTTTCCGGATTTCATCCCGATGATGCACCGGCTCGGGGCGGCGTTTTCGTGAGGCGGACGCGATGAGTGCAGCCTTCGACCGCGATGCGCTACTCGACGCCTTCGACAAGATTGGTCGTGCTGCGATCGAGGCAGAAACGAAGCTGCAGATCGCGGTGTATGGCGGCTCGGCGTTGATGCTGGCGAGCAATTTCCGGTTTGCCACGGAAGACGTGGATATTCGCGAGATTGGAATTGATTGGCCCGACTGGTTGTCCCGGGCCATATTGGCCATCGCAGAGGAAAACGGCTGGTCGGCGACGTGGTTCAATGATGCGGTTACCTTTCATTTGAGCCCGCTGGCAAGTCATGAACGCGACCATATCGCCTTCGGCACGTTCCCAAGGCGGAATGAGAGGGTGGGCCTGTCGGTGTTCATCCCTACGGCGCGATATATGCTGGCGTTGAAGCTGAAATCGCTTCGCATTTCGGACTTCGACAAAGGTGCCCAAGACATGTCGGATACCTCGCATCTGTTGAAGGTTCTGGGGGTGACGGAAGTCGATCAAGCGATCGAGGTTTTGGCCGAGTTTTTCCCGAGGAGCGCCGCAGATGCAGACAAGCAGCGTTTCGTGCTAAAACGCCTGCTGGCCGGAGATGTCATCAACGATGCGCCCGAATACCCTCGCACAGGCCGCTGATCGAATTCTGGCAGGGGAGACGCGCGACAGGGCGCTGTCGGAATTTCTTGACCAGTTCTATCTTGCCGGAACGCCGGTGCAGAAGGCCGCCATGCTCCGCGACGAACCCGCTCCGACGGGCGATGCGCAGCTCGAAGGATTGTTCGGGGCGGTAGCGGAATATCTTGCTCATCAGCACGAACTGCCTGACGTCCCCGAGTGGGCATTTTCGCCGAAGAGATATCTGGAACGAGCGTGGCATGTGTCTCCGTTTGCTGACAATGGCGCGCGCGAATACCTGACGTTCAGTAGCCCCGCCGAGTTCGCATCGCGCAACATCTTCACCGAAGAACGGCCGTTGCGGCGTGCACGTGGCTCGCATTCGTCGGAGCCATAGAACCCGCGCCCGCACCCTTCAGGACGGTGCCAGCC
>JACDAG010000285.1 GCA_013695565.1 Bradyrhizobium sp. | reverse complement strand
TGGCTGAGGTGTGTGATGAAATGGATGAAAGAACGCGATCTTCTGATCGCGCAAACAATGGCCTTCGTGCAGTCGGTGACCGGAAAGAAGCCGGACGCGGGCCAGTTCAGCACGAGCGCCGCTGTGTTCGCCGCGGCAGAGGCTCCCGCACCCGTTGACGCATCCAAACCCACGCCCGCAGCCGTGACGATGCCTGACATCGAGGCGATGCTGGCCGAGACCATCTCCGTCGCTGCCCAGCCGCCGAAGCTGGCGCCGATCGCCCGACCCGAAATGAAGGTCGACTTCCAGTCCGAGATCCGCGCCCGCGTCGCCAATTTCCGCGCCCATCAGGAACGCTTCAGCCGGGAGCGCGAGGCCTATTGCAGCGCCACCCTGGCCAAGCTCCAGTCTTCGCTGCGCGACGACACCGGATTGCCGCGACAGGGCAAATAGCAGCGCTCTCCCGCTAGCCCCTGCCGATCTTGTCCAGCACCGGCAGCAGGTGCGCCAAAAACACTTCCGGATTTTCGCTCATCGGGAAGTGGCCGAGCCCCTTCATGATGGTGACCTCGCAGCCGGCGATGCTGCCGGCCACGGCAAGCGTTTCCTCCGGCGTGCAGGAATAGTCGTATTCGCCGGACAACAGAAACAGCGGGCAGCGTGTGGTGTCGATCTCTGCAACGCGGCCGCGGATGTCGCCGTCGAGCTTGTAGAAATACAGATCGCCCTTGAAGACGCCGGGGCCGCCCTGCATGTAGTGCCAGATCGTTTCCCAGCGCTCGCGGTCCGGCGCATCCGGCCCGACTAATCCGGAGACGATGGCGCCACAGACCTCGCCGCCATGGACGTCGGCGCGGTGCAGGAAGTTGAGATCGTAATAGGGATCGACATGCGCGCCGGCCTGCAGGCCGATGATGGCGCGAAAGCGCTCGGGATGTTCCAGCGCCAGATGCAGCGCGATGCGGCCGCCGATCGAGCAGCCGATCAGGATCGGCTTGTCGAGTTCGAGCGCCGCCGATATTTCCAGCACCATGGTGGTGTATTGCGCCGAGGTCAGCTGGTATTCCTCATCGTGCCAGCCGGCCGGCGGCGACGATTTGCCGTGCCAGGGCATGTCGAAGGCGATCACGCGATGCTTTGAGGTGACGCGCGCATCGTTCATCAGCGCGCGGTATTGCCTGCCGTCGCTGCCGGCGGTGTGCAGGCAGAGTAGCGGCGTGCCCTCGCCCGCCTGCTCGACATAGATGCGATGCGGTCGGCCGAACAATTCCAGATGCATGTAGCGGCCGACGATCGGCTCGAACCTCGGGCTCATGCGGCGGCTCCATCGCTGCGCAGTTTGGCCAGCGCTTCCTTGAAGTAACGCAGATGGGACATGAAGATCTGAAGATTGCCTTCGGCCTTCAGCGCGCGGCGCTTGATCAGCGCCAGCAGATCGTTGGAGCCCGGCGGCGGGCGATGGCTCCAGAACTTCTTCCACTCCTCCTCGGAAGCCCGAAGCGCGAAGGCCGATGACGGCATCACCAGGGGACCCGATGTCACCGACACGATGCGGCCTTCATGGATCGAAATCAGGAAGGCCGATGGGCCGACCTCAAGGAGAAAGCTGGTCGTCAGGTACCGCCCGCGCCGGACCAGCCCCGCATCGCCATTGACCCGCGCCTGCAGCGTCTCGATCATTTCCGTCCCGTCCCCAAGAAAGTCATCGGGCCGCTGCACGGCCCGAATTTGTTGTGTTGCATGATGGATGGAATGGGTGCGCCGTCAATCTTCGCCCGGCCCCTAGAGCCAGGCGTAGACCAGCGCGACGTTGGCCGCGCAGGCCACCAGCAGCGCGACCGTGAGCGTGAGTTGGACACGCCCGCAGGAGTGGGTCTGGAGGATCGTTCTCATGGCCGGAACATCCGGCGATTCTAGGCGGGGAGTCTCGGGGATTCTTTTTTGCGGGGTTCAGACTCGTTTACGACTCAGCGACTCCGGCAAAAACGGGGAAACGAGCCATTTCGGCCCTTCGCCAGGGCTGAAGGGACATACCAGCCACAAGTGAACCTAAACGGAGCTGCAACGTTGACCGTTTTTACCGGAGCCGACGATGCCCTACGCGCTGTTCTGCCATGAGGCCAAACTGAGCAAGGCCTATCCGACCGAGGCCGATGTCTGGAAGCTGGCTCAAAAATCCGGGCTCGTGGTCGACGTGGTCTCCGAGGACCAAAATCCTGCGCCGCGCCCGGTGCTGGACTATGACTACGAGATCAGGTCCTGTCAGGCGGACCCGCATGAAGACCCGGCGCGCAACAAGGCCGAGGCCGAGCGCGACGCCCGGTCGGAGCCGCTGCTGGGCTCCAAGGCGGCCTGATCCAAGTGCTCCCCTAACCCGGTTGCTCGTGTGTGGATGGTCGGGCCGTCCAAACGGCGGCCAACAGATGCCACAGCCCTACAACACCGGCCTCAAGGCCGGCGACACACCCGAACCATCGCCCTCTTAGGGCGTCGCGCTCGACAGTGAGGCCTGTTCCGAAGCCAGCGCCACGCAGGCCTTGCGCCGGTTAAGTCCCCTGATCGCGCCGGTCACCTTGAGCACCTTCCCGACAGGACAGTTGGCGTCCTGCACGAAGGCGATCTCGTAGGGAGCAAGGATGAGCGGTTCGGATTTAAGGACGGTCTGGGCAAGGCATGGCAGGGACGCTGCGGAAAAGATCAGCCCTAACGCAAAAGCACGCATGTGTGTGATGTCCAACCAGCCGGCTGAACCATAATAGCGGAAGATGACAAAAAGTTGCGTGCAACGCGAAAATATTTTTTGCGACGCGCGGAGCGTCGTCGCGGGAGCCGTTCGGGCGCCAGCGGCGGGCTTTCGAAAACAAAAAGGCCGGCTTCACGCCGGCCTTTTCTCATCTCGATGGCAAACCTGTATCAGTATTTGGAAGCGGACGGGCCACCCCAGCCAAACCGGTAGTTCACGCCGACCTTGACGGTGTGTTCATCGTTCCGGAAGCTCCGACCGGTGACATCGGCGGGGCCAGCCGTGAAGGTGGTCTTGCCGAAATCATAGTACTGGTACTCGGCTTTGGCCGACCAGTTGGGCGCGAACATGTATTCGAGACCGCCGCCGACCGTATAGCCATCCTTGTGGTTGCCGTTGGTGGTGAAGCCCTGGGGCACGCCGGCCACGGTGACACCGAGATTGTTGCCGTCGCGCCAGGCGTAACCGCCCTTGGCGTAGAGCAGTGCCGGACCCCAGGTGTAGCCGACCCGGCCGGTGACCGAACCGAGCTGGTCGGTATTGGTGGACACCAGCGTACCGCCCGGGAACAGCACGCCATTATTGTTGCCGCCGTTCAACCAGCTGTACTGAGCCTCGGCGCCGACCACCCAATTGGGCGCGAACTGGTAGTCGAAGCCAGCCTGCAGACCGCCAAGGAAACGCGCGTCGCTGCCTTGCAGGGAATTGCTACCCGCAAAGGCGCCGCCGACATGGCCACCGATGTAGAAACCGGTCCAGTTATAGACCACCTGCGGCGCGGTATAGGCCGGCGCCTTGGTGTAAGGGCGCGGCTGGATGTCCGCCGCGAAAGCAGGACCCGCCATGGCGGCCAGCGCGGCAGCGGCGAGCAAAATCTTCTTCATCATCATTCCCCGTTACTGACGTTCCGTCATCAATCCAAACAACGTGACCTCAATTAGGTTGCTTTGGGGCAATGCCGGAGTACGGAAGGTGTCGAAC
>JACDAG010000733.1 GCA_013695565.1 Bradyrhizobium sp. | reverse complement strand
GTGTCGGACGTCGAGGGCGCGTTGGAGACGCCGGGTTCGACATAGAGCGCGTCGAGGCCGCCGGCATCTTCCAGCGCGTGCAGGCTCGGATAGCCCATCTGGGTGAGGAAGGCGGGGTTGGCGTAGAGCAGCCGGTCGAGCCGGTAAATCAGAATGCCGACCGGCAGCAGGTCGAGCAGCGCCTTGTCGCGCCTGGATTCGCCGCGCGCCGGCGGCTCGGACGGAGCCAGCCATTCCGGCTGCACCGGCGCTTCGCTCGCAGTGTCGTGGAAATCCGCCGGATGCAAATCCGCCGATGCCATGTTCTCGACCACGGTTTCATCGAGGCCGGTGACCGCTGGTGTCGTCTCGTTCTCGAGCCGCGCCGACAATTGCCGCGCGAGTTCGTTGAAGGCGCTGTTTTCGACCGGCGTCAGCGATGGCGGCTTGGTGTCGCCAGGGGGACGGAACGGCAAAACGTTCTTCGACATTTCCGCCTGCTTTTCTGCCAGAGTATCTGCCAAAGTATCCTTGGGGGTATCCACGGCGGCATCCAAATCGGTTGGGTGTGAAGTCTCGGAAGCAATCGGATCAGGCAATTCCGGAACGGGAGGCGACGCGACGCTGGTTTCGATGACGAAATCCGCGGGCGGCTCTTCTTCCGCGGGCGGGTTCACAGGCACATCGGTGCTCCCGAGCACGTCAGTGCTCCCGAGCACGTCAGTGCTCACGAGCACATCAGTGCTCACGAGCACGTCAGTGCTCGTCGCGTTTAGAGTTTCTTGCGGCAACGCTTCTTGAGGCGCGCCTTCAGCAGGCAAATCGTCCGCGGACAGTTCTTCCGCGTACAAGTCGTCCGCCGGCAACTCCGCGCCGAGCGAATCCGGAGCGGGCCCTGCCTGAACGATATCAGCTGCACGCGGTTCCGGCGCCACCGGAGCCGGTGCTCCACCGAAGAATTCGGTGCGGCGCAGGGCGGCCAGCCGCGCCAGCCCGTCGAGATCGCGGCAAACGCCGAAGCCGCGATAACCGGCAAAGTTCCGCTCGCGGTCGAAGATCGGCAGGCCCGACAATTCGACCGGCAGATGCGCGCCGCCATCGACCGGCCAGTTCAGGGTAATGCCGCTCCATGTCTGGCGTGTGGCAAACGCCTTCATGAGGCGGCCATCGGGATCGAGCCCGAAGGCTTCTGATATTTCGCTCCACAAGCGGCCGAAACTGGCTGTCGTGTGCGGGCCGATCAGGCGGGTGAATTCATCGGCGCCGAGCGAGAAGCGACCTTCCTGATCCATCTGCCACATGAAGCGCAACGGAAGCCGCCGCGCTTGCGGTGACGGCTCATCGAACCAGGACGGCGCCTTGACGGGTTCGGCCGCGGTCGGTGCCGGCTGCATTTCGGCTGACCGCACAGGTGGGGGATCGTCGGCGGGTAATGGGGTGGTCTCGTCGACGACCGCCGCGACGTAAGGCGATGGTCCAGGCGGCACCGCGGCGGATGGCTCGCTATCGGATGGCGCTGCCGCGACGTTTGGCTCGGCCGCTGGCGCTTCCCGCTCTTGCTCTGCGAAGGCGTCGAACAGCGCCAACCCGGCCGGCGCTTCGCCCGTTGGTGCCGGCGGCTGCTCGGGCGTCGGTTCGTGTGCGACGGCTGCAACCGGCGGCTCGAATGGTTCAGGCCATTTTTGTTCGGGTTCTGCCGGCGTGACGGGCTCCGGCGTGGGGGCCAGCATGACATCCGGTACGATCAGCGCGACGAGGCCGATATCCGCGCCGGCGCCGACGCGTTGCAGCACCATACGGCCGATGTCGATCGCTGCCGCGACCGCGCCCTGCTTCAGCGCGTCGTTGCGTGCATCGTCGAGACCGGCGTCGACAAGACTGTGAAAGGCGAGCAGGGGACGCGCGGCATCGCTGGTGCCGATCAGCATGCCTTCGCGGGTAAACGCCGCGACCGGCATCGCGAGCCCGTCGATCAGCCGTTGCAGCCGTTCCGTCAGCTCCATGATGCGTCCGGAGACGTTGCCGGCGGCAACCAGGATGCCGTGGCTGCCATCGGGCAGATCGAGCCGCGAACAGCCGCAGGTCGCAAGCATGCCGGGCGCAGCGCCAAAACCCTGCAGACGTTCCAGCCGGACCGCGCCGTTCGCCGGCAGGCGGCCCGCGAGCCGCGCGACCTGCCGCCGATGCGGATCGGCCGGTCCGAAATTCCTGTTGGCCAGTGCGCTGCTGTTGGCTGCGCCGAACGCGCGCGCGCCGACCGGATTGGCCCACAGAACCCGCGTGCCGTCGCTCGACCACAGCCATGCGGGCAGCGCGCTCGTCGCGTGCACCGCAAGCCTGGGATCGCCGAGCGCCTGCACCTGGAATTCCGCATTGTTCATCGGCGCGACATGACCGTGGATGTGAGCCTTCTGCCCGAGGATGAGTTTTGCGAATCGGCGGTCAGCGCTGACAGCCGACAGGATCGCAAGTGGATCGCCAGTATCGCAAGCGCAGCGGGGCAGGTCCACGGCCCGGCGGGCCCAGGCGGTATTCTAAGGCGCGATAACCTTAATCCGGCTGAACCGAATCGGCCCTGCGGCGTTGAGCGTGTTGCAAATGACCACCAGGGGTTCACGATGTGAAGCCGGGGTCCACGATGTGAACCCGGTTCATGAGGTGAACCCGGTTCACGGGGCGGAACTGACGCACGCGGCGTCGATATCTGGACGTAACCCCTGCCAAAAACCCTGCCACCACAACAGGAGTGGGACCATGAGCGAAGATGGCCGTTTCGAGATTCCGAAGGAAATGCGATCGATGGCGGAGGCGAGCTTCGAGCAGGCCCGCAATACTTTCGAGAAATTCCTCTCCTCGGCGCACCAGGCCGCAGGCTCGTTCGAGGAGCGCGGCACCGCCGCGCGCACCAACGCCAAGGAAATCGGCAGCAAGGCGGTCGCCTATGCCGAAAAGAACGTGCAGGCCTCGCTCGACTACGCGCAGTCGCTGCTCAAGGCCAAGGATTTGACCGAAGTGATGCGGCTGCACAGCGAGTATGTGCAGGGACAGATGCGTTCGCTCGCGGAGCAGGCCAGCGAGATGGGCCAGATCGTCAGCCGCGCCGCGATGGAAGCGGCGAAGCCGAAAACCTGACGGCGCTCCGAAGGCCCGCCCCCTTCGGTTCAACTTTTAGGGTTCCCGAACAAGGACATGCAGCCGGTCCGGGAAAAAATGTGGCAATGCACACAATATTGCTTTGCGTTGCACAAATTTGACATGATATGAGTGTCTATTGGCCCTGCCCATGGATGGGCACTCCCAAGATCAGGGCCTGATCCCCCTCAAGGACCAGGCTCAAACAAGAGGCCGCGTGATCCAATACGGCGCTACCGGTGTCATCGCCGTTGGCGTTCGCAAGGGGTCACCACGATGATTCACCCCCGTTGCGAAGGAAGTATGCGAATGACCAGTTCGACCGATCCATTCTCCGCCTCCATCATTCCCTTTGAAGTCCCCGAGCAGATGCGCGCCTTCGCCGAAAAGGGCGTTTCGCAGGCCCGCGACAACTACGCCAAGTTCAAGGATGTCGCCGATACCCATAACGGCACGATGGAAGCCGTGTTCACCTCGGCCAATAAGGGCGCTAGCGCCTACTCCGCCAAGGTGTTTGAGTTCTTCAAGGCCAACACCACGTCCTCGCTCGACTTTGCGCAGGAACTGCTCAGCGCGAAGACGCCCGCAGCCGCCATGGAACTGTGGACCTCGCACGCCAGGAAGCAGTTCGAGACGTTCTCGGCCCAAGCCAAGGAGCTCACTGAGCTCGGCCAGAAGGTCGCGACCGAAACCGTCGAGCCGATCAAGGCTTCGGCTGCGAAGTACCATCAGCCCGCAGCCTGATCTCGCATCAAGGTTAGAAAAAGCCCGGGCGGGTCAGCCCGGGCTTTTTTGTTGGGCAAAGGTGCCATCGAGGTCCAGAGCGGGTCTATTTTCCAAGGCAAGTCCATGGCAAATGAACTTCGCAGCCGCTCGAAACGACTATAAATCGGGTGCTTCGCGGCTTGCCAAAGCAGGGCGTTGCACCTAGTTTCCGGCCGGTTCGGAAGGCCCCTTTTGGGTCGGCCAAGGATGCAGTTGTAGCTCAGTTGGTTAGAGCGCCTGCCTGTGGAGCAGGAGGTCGGTGGTTCGAGCCCACCCAACTGTACCACCCACGCGTCAGGTGAAATCCCTCTCATTGCAGCGCTTGCGCTGTGGCGTGTTGTCCACCCCTGCTTGCGAATCCCGGGCGGTTCACCCACAATTCGCGGAATCACTGCCCTCGGGGGGATTCATGGCGACTTTTCGGATCAGCAATTTCGGGTTTGGCTGGATGCTGGCGACGGTACTCTCGGTGTCGATTGTGCCGGCTTCGGGCCAAGCTTACACCCCAGAACAGGAGCAGGCCTGCACCAGCGACGCCTTCCGGCTCTGCAGCTCCGAAATTCCCAGTGTCGACCGCGTCACCGCCTGCATGGTCGCGAAGAAGTCCCAGCTTTCGCCGCCATGCCGGGCGCAATTCAGGGGTCCCGAACCGAGCCAGGCCAGATCGGCGCCCGCCGGCAAGCCGATGACGATCAGGCCGGCGGCCCCGCGCAAGTCTGCTGCCAAGGCCAAGGCGCGCAAATCCAAGAAACCGGCAAGGCCGGCCTCGACCTGAGCTTGCCCAGCTATTTCAAGCCCCCTTTTCGCGACAGACTGACGCCTTGCGGCGTTATCGCTCATCAACATCTGTCCACTGCGAGGAGAGATTGAAGTGAGCGAAAATCATCAAATGGAGCTGGACCGGCATTTTGCCTGGTTCGAAGCCAAATTGCCGAAGGGCCCGGCCAGGTTCGTCGGCTGGCTGCGCAAGCCGTCGTCGCGCTACGTCCGGATTCCGCTCGCCATTCTGTTGATCCTCGGCGGCATTTTCAGCATCTTGCCGGTGCTCGGACTCTGGATGTTGCCACTCGGACTCCTTTTGTTCGCGCAAGACGTCCCGTTTTTGCAGAAACCGACGGCGCGTGCGCTCGGATGGATCGAGCGCAAGTGGATCGAGCGCGAGCGCAGAAAAAGCATGCGCTGAATCGATCAAGCCACTCTGGCGATTCCGTTTTTGCGATTCCCTCATGGGTTGTATCGCTGCGCGCAGTGTGACTCAAAAAGCAACTTTGCTGGCTAATCAGTGGCTTCTTTGCGATTGCCAGTAAATTTTTCTTTCACGAATCAGCGCGCTGATTCATTTTCAGCTTCTGGGGTCAATCTGGAGGCCAAGGTATGAACGTCATAGTTTTCGCTTCGCGTAAGGGGGGCTCGGGAAAAAGTACCCTGGCTGCTCACATTGCTGCGCATGTACACAAGTCGACGAAGCCCTGCTTGATGGTCGACGCCGATCCGCAGGGATCGCTAACTCTCTGGCACAAGTTGCGTGGAACGAACGAGCCGCCGATCAAGGCTGCGGTGAATTCCGTCAGCGGAATTATCGCCGCCGCCAAGCGCGACGGTATCGAATGGGTGTTCATCGACACGCCGCCGAATCTCTCGGCCGTCGTCGACGACGCCATCAAGAACGCCACGATGGTGATTATTCCGGCCCGGCCTGGCGTGTTCGACGTCAATGCCGTGCAGGAAACGATCCAGACCTGCCGCGCGGCGCGCAAGCCCTACGCGGTCGTCATCAACGGCGCACCGGCAAGCCGGGACGGCGTTGAAAGCCGCATCGTCACCATCGCGCGTGAAGCACTGATAAAATTCCGTGCGCCGGTGTGGAGCGGTCAGATCACCAACCGTGCCGACCTGTTGTTGGCGCTCGGGAACGGCGAAGGCGCCCGCGAATATTACGCGGAAGGCCGGGCCGCAGCCGAGATCAGCCGGCTGTGGGCTGCGATCGAGCGTTCGATCAAGGCGATCCGCGGCAATGCGTCGGCTTCCGGCGCCATGCACAAGCAGGCGGCGTAACAACGCCGCTTACGAACTTACAAAGACGCGCGGGGCTCCGCGCGTTTTTCTTTTTGTTTATTGATTGGGTTTCTTCATTCCGGGATGGTCCGCAGGACCAGACCTCAGACGCGCAATTGCGCATCGTAGTTCGATGCTACGCATCGTCCCGGAATGACTAAAGCGCTTACGCCACCATCAGCATGTAGAACACGATGACCGGCGACATGGTCAGGATCACCGACCAGATGCCGGCCGCCCAAAGAACGTCCTCGGTCGTAAAGCCTCCCCAAAGAACGTCCCTGGTCGCAAAGCCCCGTTGATCGGGGAGAGAATTGTTTTCGATTTCCACGACGCGCCCCCGCGTTTGTTTTGCAGTTGTGACGAGTTTGATACGCGACTGCTTTTAAAATCCCGGTCGCAATTTCGCTCGCATTTGACCGCAGGTGCTACCGCCGATTAACCACGGCAGCATCCGCGTTTTGCTTGTCAGGCGATCAGCAGGCGCCAGGTCATGACCGGCGCAAAGCCGATCAGCATCGCCCACAGGGCGAAGGACGAAACCAGCATGACGTCCTGCACTCGCTGGACGCGCTCGCTGTTCGGAAATCTCCAATTGTCGCTGGTGTGCTCGGTCATCGTTATCCCCCCGGTTGTTATGTGAGGACATCAATACGTCCGAGATTTTAAACTTGCGGGCGAGGCTTTCCGCGATTTTGAATCGCTGGGATCATCAATCGTTAACCAGCGTTCGTTGTCAGCACCGGCAATCATCGCGATAGCTCCGATGGTGCGAACGCCTTCAGCCAAAGCCGCGAGCGGCGACCGCGGGCGAGCGCGGTTAACATCGCACCAGCGCGGCCGCGCAACTTTGCGCGGCGGCGTCCACGCCAATGGAAGATATTCCGGTTACCACATACGCCTCCGCATCATCCGGCCGGGGACGGAGCAGAACCGCGGCCCCGCTAGGCCCGCCGCAACAATGGCGGCGCGCGCCGCGCACGCTCCGCATCCAGCCGGGTCGCGACCTCTACGCTCACTTCCACCATCGGCAGCCGGACCTCGGCACTGTCGATCAGCCCGCTCTGCGCCAGCCAGTACTTGGCCGGTGCCGGGCTCGGCTCGGTGAACAACAGCCGCGTCAGTTCGGAAACATTGTCCCAGCACGCCCGCGCGCCGTCGCGGTCGCCCTGTTGCAGCAGCGTCCGCACCGAGGCGAAGGCTTCGGTCTCCAGATGCGCCGACAACAGGATGGCACCGTCGGCGCCGTCGACCAGCGCCTCGTGATACTGCGCGTCCTCGCCGGTCAGCACGCGAAAGCCCTTCGGCCGCCGCGCCAGGAAGTCGATCGATTGGGCGCGGTCGGCGCTGCAGTCCTTGATGCCGACAATGTTCGGATGGTCGGCCAGCCTGAGCAGGGTCTCGGTGCTGAGGTTGACCGCGGTGCGGTAGGGGATGTTGTAGAGCACGATCGGCCATGAGGCGTGATCGGCGAGCGCGGTGAAGTGCTGCAGCAGGCCGCGCTGCGACGACCGCGTGTAGTAGGGGCTGGCGATCAGGTAGCCGTCGATCGGCCAGGCGGCGGTCTCGTCGAGCGCATCCAGCATCTTCCGCGTGCCGGCGCCGGAGAGGCCGAGGCAGATCGGGATATAGCGCCCGCTGTCCGAGATCTCGGCGCGCGTCACCGATACCAGCCGCTCGAGCTCGTCGAGGCCGAGCGTCATGCCCTCGCCCGAGGTGGCGGCGAGGATCAGGCCGTCCACGGGACTATCGGCATAGTGCCTGACCATGCGGCGCAGCGAGGGCTCGTCGAGTTCGCCGTTGCGAAATGGCGTGACGAGGGGCAGCCACAGGCCCTGTAATCGGCTTTGCAGTTCGGTAGTCATGGTTCCATCTCCTTGGGGGCTTTTGCCGGAGACGGGACACATAAAAAAACCCCGTCCAGACGGCGGGGTTTTCGGGATCGGCTTGGCGGTTGATCTATCGCGCGCGTCGATCTCGGGTCCCCAGGAGGGGACCTTTTTTCGACGACAATGCTGCGCACGAATTCGTGATCATGTGCCGATGATGATGGGGCGGCAGCGCGTTGTCAATCCGCGCACGGTTAATGACGTTTTTTTTGCAAGAGATGAAAAGATCTGGCGATGAAGAACCGGCAGCTGAAATCATCTGCAGCTGAAACGATCCGGAGAAGAAAAAAAGCCGGGCCCATTAAGAGCCCGGCTTAAGGTATTGGCCACGTGAGGCCGACACAATCACCTTCCAAGAGGGATTACTGAGCGCCCGCGCCACTGGAGGAGGGGGACATATGCGCGACACGATCGCTCAGCGTGGACACACTATGATCCTCATCGGCGCCTTGCGTAAACCGTCCAAGCCGCATGTCAGTCATGCGGAGACCGGGGCCTTTATAAGAGCCGCTAATTCGCAAGACGAATAACGCAGTGTCACCAGCGCCTGAAGCGCTAGAGCTTTTTCTGATCAAATCAGAACCAATCACGGTTCAGGAGGGCCAGCGCTGCGCCTTGCTCACCACGAAGTCGCGGAACACCTGCACCCTGGCTACCGTCTTCAGCTCTTCGGGGTAGACAAAATAGGTGTCGACCTGAATCGAGTCGGTCTCGCCGAACAGCTGCACCAGGCGGTTGTTCTCCTCGACCAGGTAATCCGGCAGCGCCGCGATACCGAGGCCCTGCTGACAAGCCCTGACAAGTCCGAGGATGTTGTTGACCTTGAAAAAAGCCTCGCGCGGTCCCGAGCCGTTGCGGCCGGCGTCGATCAGCCAGCTGCGGTTCTGCAGATGCGGCGGTACCTGCGCATCGCCGAGCATGATGATGCGGTGCGAGTCGAGGTCGTCGAGCGTGCGCGGCGTGCCGAAGCGCTTGATGTATTCCGGCGAGCAATAGGCGTGGAAGCCGATCGAGAACAGCTTGCGCTGGATCAGGTCCGGCTGGGTCGGCTTGCGGGTCCGAATCGCGACGTCGGCCTCGCGCATCGAGAGGTCGAGGTCCTCGTCGGTCACGATCAGCGAGATGCGGATATCCGGATAGAGGCCGGTGAATTCGTCGAGCCGCGGGATCAGCCAGTTGATGCCGAGCGCCGGCGGCGTGGTGATCTTGAGGTCGCCCGACGGCCGCTCGCGGCTGTCGGTGAGCTTGGCGCGCGCCGCCTGCAACTGCATGAACACGTCATGCGCGGTGCGGAACAGCAGGTCGCCCTGTTCGGTGAGGATCAGCCCGCGCGCGTGGCGATGGAACAGCGATACCGCCAGTTCCTGCTCCAGAGCCGAGACTTGCCGCGAGACCGCCGACTGCGAAAGCCCCAGTTGCTCGCCGGCATGCGTGAAGCTCCCCGCTTCGGCAGCCGCGTGAAACACCTTCAGCTTGTCCCAATCCATGTCCGTAAATCCGTCCCGGGTTCTGCGCATTTTCACTCCGCTGCCGCACGATCACTCGCGCGCAGCGCGAGAAAGCGTTCAGCCTCAAGGGCCGCCATACAGCCAAGGCCGGCGGCCGTGACCGCCTGCCGCCAGGTTTCGTCGGCGACGTCGCCGGCGGCAAACAGGCCGGGGATCGAGGTCGCGGTCGAGTTCGGCGCCACCTCGACATAGCCGGATGGTTTGAGCTTGACTTGGCCCGCCACGAGCTCGGTTGCCGGCGCGTGGCCGATGGCGATGAAGACGCCATCCGCCGGCACTTCCGTCAGCGCGCCGGATTTGACGTTTTTCAGGCGGACATGGGTGACCTTGCCCGGATTCTCGGTGCCGCAGATCTCGTCGAGCGCGCTATCCCAGACCACCTTGATCTTCGGGTGCTTGAACAGGCGGTCCTGCAGGATGCGCTCGGCGCGGAAATGATCGCGGCGATGCACGACGGTGACGTTCGATGCAAAGTTGGTGAGGAACAGCGCTTCCTCGACCGCGGTGTTGCCGCCGCCGACCACCATGACTTCCTTGCCGCGATAGAAGAAGCCGTCGCAGGTTGCGCAGGCCGAGACGCCAAAGCCCTTGAACTTCTCTTCGGAGGGCATGCCGAGCCAGCGCGCCTGCGCGCCGGTGGCAAGGATCACGGTTTCGGCGAGATAGACTTCGCCGCTGTCGCAGGTCAGGCGGAACGGCCGCTGCGTGGTGTCGAGCTTGGTGACGAGGTCGGTGACCATCTTGGTGCCGACATGGGCGGCCTGCTTTTCCATCTGCTCCATCAGCCACGGGCCCTGGATCACATCCGCAAAGCCCGGATAGTTCTCGACGTCGGTGGTGATGGTGAGCTGTCCGCCGGGCTGGATGCCCTGGATCAGCACCGGCTCAAGCATCGCCCGCGCTGCGTAGATCGCTGCGGTGTACCCAGCCGGGCCCGAACCGATAATGACGACCTTGGCATGGATAGGCGCGGGCATCGACGGAATCCCTCTCTTTGGAGGATTTTGATGAGGACTTGTGCGAGGAGGCACCGGGAAACGCGTCGCGCGGCGCCAAAAGTGTCAAATCCAAGTCTATGACATCTGGGTAGCTATGCAAGAATTGCAATCCATATAAGCGATTTTTCCCCGGAACTACTTCATTTTCCCGCGATTTCCGGAAAATGGCGCAGTGCACGCGCAATAAAATTGCGCAGGCCGTGGGAGCTGCGCTAAGAGTGTTGCCGGCAATACCTACCAAACCAGCCTGCCTTGCAGGAACTCCAGGGAACTTCAGGGAACCTCAAAGGAACCAGACCGCGTGTCGAAGAATCTCGACGAAATTGACCTTAGAATTCTGGCCGAAATCCAGGCCGACGGCCGAATCACCAACGTCGAACTGGCCAAACGGGTCGGCATCTCGCCGCCGCCCTGCCTGCGCCGGGTCAGGACGCTGGAGGAGCAGGGCTATATCCTGGGCTATCGCGGCCTGCTGGATCCGCGCCGGCTCGGCTTCGACGTCACCGTGTTTGCCTCCGTGCACCTGTCGAGCCAGGCCGAAGCGGACTTGCGCGCCTTTGAGGAATTTGTCCGCGCCGAGCATTTGGTGCGGGAATGCTGGATGCTGTCGGGGGAAGTCGATTTCATCCTGAAATGCGTGGCGCCCGACATGGCGACGTTCCAGGATTTCGTCACGCATCTGACATCGGCGCCGCACGTGCGCAATGTCAGGACGTCGCTGGTGCTGCACAATTCGAAATACGAAGCGGCGGTGCCGCTCGATTTGAAGGTGACGGGCTGATTTATTAGCCCGTCACGCTCACGTCATTGCAATATCCATTGTCATTGCGAGGAGCGAAGCGACGAAGCAATCCATTCTTTCTTTGCGCGGTGAGATGGATTGCTTCGCTTCGCTCGCAATGACGCGGTGATGCTCAAGACTTCCCGCGACTGGCATCGACGCTGATCGGCCCGCCGCCCGCCGTCGATAGATAGAGACAGGCGAAGCAGAACAGGATCGCTCCGGTACCGCCATTGAGCAGCGGCAGGAACACCGGCTTGGCGGCGTCCTTGAACATGTGTCCGAGGAAATAGGCGAACGCCATTTCGCCAGAGAGAATAAAGGCGACCAGTCGGGTAAACAGGCCAACCATCAAGAGTGCGCCGAGCACCAGTTCGAGCGACCCGGCCGCCGTGATCAGCGGAGGTATTTTCGCGAACATCGGTACAGCCGGAAAACCGAGAATTTTGGCGATGCCGTACTGCAACAGCAGCAGTCCGGTGATGAAGCGAAACAGGCTTAGTGCTGTCGGCTGCCATTTCGAGAGTAGCTTATCTATTGCGTCCATGTTGTCCCCCAAAGTTAAGTCGCACACTGATTGGTAACGTGTCGCGGCTTGGAGGAAAAGCGCGCAGCGCCAACAATTCGATGACGTTTTGCGGAGCAGCACAGGAATAATGCGGGGCGTTGAGTGTTTGCCGCGCCCGTCGCGCGGTTACTCGGAGGTGACTATGCGCTGCGGCACTCTGCCGCTAGTCTGGGAGTCCGAGCACCCTTGAGCGGAATGAAAGCGCGAAGCGGCGTTTGCCGGAATTCACTGCGCCCCGAGACAGCGGATGGCCTTGGGTTGGCAGGCAAAGCCGATGTTGGAGCATGTCGGCGG
>JACDAG010000215.1 GCA_013695565.1 Bradyrhizobium sp. | reverse complement strand
GTTCGCGGATGCGCGCCGGCGGTTCGTTTTCCTCGCTGAGGCCGGCGTAGCGATAAAACACCGACAGCGCGACAAAGGCACGGCCCTGGTGGCTGATCGAGCCGAAATTGCCGTTGGTGATCAGGCTCAGCGTCTCTTCGCCGCGAT
This sequence comes from Bradyrhizobium sp., assembly GCA_013695565.1. Classification (GTDB taxonomy): domain Bacteria; phylum Pseudomonadota; class Alphaproteobacteria; order Rhizobiales; family Xanthobacteraceae; genus Bradyrhizobium. Next base: position 4,807 of record JACDAG010000215.1, on the reverse strand, counting down.
GGTCGGGATGCACCCGCCAGCCGATGTCGGAGAGCAGGCACGCCGCATGGCGCAGCCTGCGTTCCTCAGGCGTTTCGCGCAGCTTCACGACCCTGACCAGACGATCGGTCCAGCCGACCAGTTCCTCGGCATGGCGGGCGGACCGCGACAGCAGCTGGTTCAGCGTCTGCGCGGCGCAGATAAAGCCATCCTTGGCGCGCTCGGATGGCGGCAGCTTTTCGTACAGCAGGCCCTCGCGCACGCCGAAGGTCGAAAACACGATGGTCTTGGGTTTTGCGACGCGTATGACGTGTTCGAGCACCAGCGCGGCATAGGTCAGCAGTGGCCGCCGCGCGTCGGAGATCACCTCGATATTGGCCAGCATGTTGGCGGCAGCCAGCCGCCTCAACCGCTGCGCGAAGTCGAGCGCGTCCGCCGCCGGCAGGGAATAGCCGTGCATCACCCGCAACGGGTAGTCGCTCTGGATGATGTGGATGCGCGCCAGCGCGCGCCAGGTGCCGCCGACCGCGTAGAAGGTGCGGCCGCGGCCGGCCTTGAGCTGGGCGACGTCGGACAATTCGTCCCGGACGATGCGGTCGGCGCGTTTCAGCGATTTGTCGGACAGGTCCTGCAGCGCCAGGCTGCCGAGCGGCAGCGTCACGCCACTGCGGACGCGGTTGCGGTGCACGTCGATCAGTTCGAGCGAACCGCCGCCGAGGTCGCCGACGATGCCGTCGGGATCGTGCACGCCGGAGACGACGCCGAGCGCCGACAATTTGGCCTCGCGCGGTCCCGACAGGATTTGAATGCGGGCGCCGCAGATGCGCTCGGCCTTGGCGATGAAATCGGGGCCGTTGGAGGCGTCACGGCAGGCGGCGGTGGCGATCGCGTAGACGCGGCCGACTTTCTGGATCCTGCACAGCGCGCGAAACCGCCGCAGCGCGGTCAATGCCTTGGCGACCGCGTCGGTCGCCAAGAGGCCGGTGGTCTGGACCTCGCGGCCGAGCCCGCACAGCGCCTTCTCGTTGAAGATGGTGACGAGGCTGCGCGCCATCGTTTCATAGACGACGAGACGAACCGAGTTCGAACCGATGTCGATGACGGCGACGCTGGAAGCGCGCTTGCGCGGCCGCTTCACAGCAAGGACCCCTGATGATGCAATCGGCTATGGCGATTGCTGACGCTCGTTCCGGCGCGTGAGGCGGCGCGGCGAAGATTCCTTGAGAGACTTTCCACGGCCTGACAGACTCGGATTCGTCATGAAGTAGTTGTGCAGATTGAAAGGCTCTTCGCCTTTCGCGGCCTTCATACGCGTTGACGACCCATCCGGCAACAATTGCCAGCTTTGTTCGGTATCTTTCAGGTTCGCGACCATGATCTGTTCGAGAACCTGCTGATGCACCGTGGGATTTTGCAACGGGCAGAGCACCTCGACGCGGCGGTCGAGGTTCCGCTTCATCATGTCGGCGTACGAGATATACACAGCCGCTTTCGCGCTCGGCAGGCCGTGACCCATGCCAAAGCAGTAGACCCGGCCGTGTTCCAGGAAACGGCCGATGATGGATTTGACGCGGATATTCTCGGAAAGTCCGGGCAACCCCGGCCGCAGGCAGCAGATCCCGCGTACCACGAGCTCGATCGAAACCCCGGCCTGGGAAGCCTCATACAGCGCGTCGATGATGTCGGGGTCGACCAGCGAGTTCATCTTCATCCAGATCACCCCGGGCTTGCCGTGGCGGGCGTAATTGGCTTCGCCGCGGATGTGCTCGATGATGCGATTGCGCAATGTCAGCGGCGACACCGCCATGCGCTCGATGTCGCTGGGTTCGGCATAACCGGTGATGTAGTTGAACACCCGCGCCGCATCGCGCCCGATGATCGGGTCCGAGGTGAAGTAGGACAGATCCGTATAGATGCGCGCAGTCACCGGATGATAGTTGCCGGTCCCGGTATGGACATAGGTGGTGAGATTGCCGCCCTCGCGACGCACCACCATCGACAGCTTGGCGTGGGTCTTCAGCTCGATGAAGCCGTACACGACCTGGACGCCGGCGCGTTCGAGGTCGCGCGCCCAGCGGATATTGGCTTCCTCGTCGAACCGCGCCTTCAGTTCGATCAGGGCGGTCACCGACTTGCCGGCCTCGGCCGCTTCGGCGAGCGTGCGCACGATCGGCGAGTTGTTGGAGGTGCGGTACAGCGTCTGCTTGATCGCGACCACGTCTGGGTCGCGGGCGGCCTGTTGCAGGAACTGCACGACGACGTCGAAGGATTCGTAGGGGTGATGGACCACCAGGTCCTTCTGCCGGATCGCGGCGAAGATATCGCCGCCATGGTCGCGCACCCGCTCGGGATGGCGCGGCACATAGGGCGCGAATTCGAGATCGGGCCGGTCGAGCCGTGTCAGTTGCGACAATTCGTTCATCGCCAGCACGCCGTCGACCAGGAACACCTCGTCGTCGGTGGTGGAAAGCGCCCGCTGCACGAAGGCCCGCAGTTCCTCCGGCATCTTGGCTTCCATCTCGAGCCGGATCACCGATCCGCGCCGCCGCCGCTTCAGCGCGGTTTCGAACAGGCGCACCAGATCCTCGGCCTCTTCCTCGATTTCCAGTTCGGAGTCGCGGATGATGCGGAACGCGCCCTGGCCCTTGACGGTGTAGCCCGGGAATAGTTTTCCGATGAACAGGCCGGTAGCCTGCTCCAGCGTGATCAGCCGTACCGTGCCGTCCTTTCCGGCGGGCAGGCGGATGAATCGGTCGATCTTGCCGGGCATGCGGATCAGCGCATTCATCGGTTTGCCGTCGGCGACCCGCGCCAAATGCAGCGCCACGGTGAAACCGAGGCTCGGGATGAACGGAAAGGGGTGCGCCGGATCGATCGCGAGCGGCGTCAGCAGCGGGAAGATGTTGTGGAGGAAGTGATCCTCGATCCAGGCCCGCTCCGGCTTGGTAACATCATGGCCGTCGATCAGCACGATCCGGGTCTCGGACAGGATACCGCGCAGATCGCGCCAGATCGCCTGCTGGTCGGAGGCGAGTTCCGAAACCGTCTTGTTGATGGCGACGAGCTGCTCGGACGGCGTCAGGCCGTCGGGGCTGCGTTCGGTGATGCCTTCGCGGACCTGCGCCTTGATACCGGCGACGCGGACCATGAAGAACTCGTCAAGGTTATTGGCCGAAATCGACAGGAACCGGACCCGCTCCAGCGCGGGATGGCCGGGATTGACGGCCTCTTCGAGCACCCGGCGGTTGAAATGCAACCAGGAAAGTTCGCGGTTGATGAATCGCTCGGGGCTGGCGGCGATCGCGGGTGGCGCCTCGGCGGTTATTTCTTTTTCTTTAATTTCAATAACTTGGGCCGATTCCATGAAGTTCTGATCCATCTCAGGCTGAGCGCAGGGCGAGTTTACGCGAATGCCGTGCGCACCATGTGATACGCCGATGACGTTTCAATGACATTGATGTTCCGGCCAATGCCGCCGTCAAGGCGACAAGGGCGCCCGCTCAGGCGTTGCGGAGCAGTTCGGCCGCCAGCGCCCGGGTCGCCGGCCGGCCCAGCCGCAGCGCCTCGGTGTCCAGGAGGTCGACGGCCTGGCGCGCCGCCGCGTACGACCGCTCGATCCGGGTAGCGAGGTAACTCACGACCGTTTCGTCGATGGAGAGCTGGCGGTCGGCGCAGAATTTCACGATCAGACCGCGGAACAGGAGGTCGTCGGGCGGCAGCAGCGGCACCGTCGGCACCGCGCGCAGGCGCGATCGCAGATCGCGCAGTTCGACCTCGAAGGCCGAGGGAGCGATGCGCGCCGTCATCAGGATGAAGGCCTCGTCCTCCCGCGCGAGATTCATCAGATGGAACATGGCGCGGTCGTCGAAATCCCCCGGTTTCAGGTCCTCGACCACCAAAGCACCGGTCGCAAGCGCCCCGGGCACCGCCGCCGGCGTCAGGGCATGCGCCGAAATCGAACGGGCGCCGGCAACTTCGGCCCAGATTGCGGCGAGATGGCTCTTGCCGGAACCTTCGGGGCCTACCAACAGCATGATGCGGTTCGGCCAGTCGGGCCAGCTTTCGATCAGCGCCAGGCCCGCCTCATTGGCCGGGCCTTCCAGAAAATTGTCGCGGGTCAGGCTTTCTGCGTGCGGCAGCGCAAAGGCAAGCTGACGGGGTTGAACGCGAACTGCCACGCAAGTCTCCGGGCCGGGATCTCGAAAGTCAGCTAATTGGCTTCGATCGTGCTCATGTGCCGCACCCACTCCACGAGATAGAGGGAGACGGAAACCAAAGTAAAGACCGTAACAAAGCCCATCAGGATCAGATCATACGGCGCCGGCTTGAAGTTGAATCCGAGCGACGCCAGCACCAATGCCGCGAACGCGACCTGTGCCACCGTATTGAGCTTCGACACCATCAGGGGCTTCATCGGGATCGGCTTGTCGAACAACCATGACACGATCACGGCAGTGACGATCATGATGTCGCGCGAGACCACCAGGATCACGATCCACGGCGGCACCGCGCCCCAGATGCCCAGCGCCACATAGATCGACACCAATAGCGCCTTGTCGGCCAGGGGATCGAGCAGGGCGCCGAGTTCGCTGGTCATGTTGAGGCGTTTGGCGAGGAACCCGTCGACGGCGTCGCTGACGCCGGCAATCACGAAGATCGCGAACGCGATTTCCATCTGCTTGGAGGCGATCGCCCAGACGATGATCGGCACCAAGATGATGCGACCCAGCGTAATGATATTCGGAATATTCAACTCGGTCGCTTCCCGGCTCGTGCAGCTTTGGATTTGACATTCGCAGCAGAATTAGCCGCGGGTCCACACTGCGAA
>JACDAG010000198.1 GCA_013695565.1 Bradyrhizobium sp. | reverse complement strand
GGCTGGCCTAATCCGGTCTTGAAAGCAAAGCGGACCTTCCATAGCGCGCCTGGACTTCTGAGTTTGACCCAGACCGGTCTCTCTCAGAACTGATAGTTCACGCCGGCGCGGACCACATGAAAGTAGGTGCGGCCGAGATCGGCGGTGTAGCTGGCGGGCGCGCCGGGAACGAGAAGGGCGGCCACGGCCAGGGCGTTTGACCTGACCTGGTCGCGGCCGAGATCGACGTAGAGATATTCGGCCTTGAACGTCCAATGCGATGCAAACCGCCATTCGCCGCCGCCGCCGGCGGTCCAGCCAGTTTTCACCGAAGCACCGGAGCCGGTAAAGCAGGTCGTGTTCTCGGTACAGGAAAAGGAACTGCCGCCAAAGTCGACCGCAATGGTCGCCGCTGCCGCTATGGGCGCCGTGAAGCCGTATCGATCGGACGAGGAGACGCGCCCATAGGCAAGGCCTGCACTGCCGAACAGCAGCAGATCGGGCGTCGCCAGCGCGCCGAAGCGTCCGCGGACGGTGCCCCACCAGTCGATCCGCTGATCGGAGGTCACGGTTTGGGGCAGCGTGTCCGGCGGCACCGACAGCAGCGCGGTGGTGCCGTTTCCGCGGCCTCTCGGACCGCCGGCACTGAAATCCGCCTCCACGCCCAGCAACCAGTTCGGGCTCACCTGCCAATTGTAACCGGCCTCGACACCCCCGGTGGCTCCGCTGGTGCGATAACCATGTGGCAGCACCGGCTGCTCGCCGGTGGCGCCCGGGATGGTGCCGTCGATCAGCAACGTCGATGCGGGATCGTTGCCGATGTATCGCGCGGTGCGATCGGCGAAGGTGCCGCCCCCCTGCACGCCGACGTATAAACCGGTCCAGCCCGGCACGACGACCGGCATCGGCCGTGCCTTGATCGGAATATCCGCGGCGTTCGCGGCGGTGGCGGCAAGCAGGATGGCGATGCCGAGAAACGATCCAGCCACGATGCGCATGAATGCCGACTCCAGTTGCGGAACGACAAGGGTACAGCCGGCCGTATCTTGCCGTCTGTAGTGCCTGCGCCACACCTCTAGAAATTAGAATGTCTCATTCTGGCCCAAAGCCCAGAGCGGACATCTGATCCGGGATCTGGCCCCTTTCCATAAGGACATTCGTTCCCGCTTGATTTCGGGGATCAGCCCCGTTTGCGTCTCTTCGAGGCTTCCAACCGGGCGTGAAGTCGGGCTGAGCACAGCCAGGCGCGGCCATGACGGCACGCGCCGAGCAAAGGGAAAATGCCATGACCGCCACGAAGACCGCCGCCGCAACGAAGCCCGCCGCCGCATCGAAAACCGATCGCGTGGTCGCGATGCTCACCGGCTAGAAAAAGATCATACTTGTTGGAAAAAAAGCACAGCGGGCCAAACCGCTTGTTGAGCCACTTCTCCGGATTTAGTTTCGCCCCATCCCTCACCGCTGGTGCGGGCATCGCAATATGATGTATGGCGCAAGATACCATCAATCTGGACACAGGCGGGCATATTTGAACTGCCGCCCGGCGCATGCGACTGACCGGCACCGCCTTAGTCCGTTGGCACTTTTCGGACATGGCGAGATGTCCGACGTGAGTCTGTTATGCGCAGCAAAGCGGACGTCGCCAGTCATCAAGAAGCCGGCGAAAAAGCGCAGGCCAAGACGGTGCAGAAACAATAGCGCTTTGGCGCCATTTCGGGGCGCGTCTTGGCGCGAACCTCAGATGTGCAACTGCGCATCAGGGAATCCCCGGATTCCGGGTTCGACACTTCGTGTCGCCCCGGAATAACGGGTGAATGGATGGTTCTAAGAAGCCATCCGGTACGTCCCGCCGATCACGGGATCGCCATCGGTCGCGACGATGCCGCGCGACACCAGGTCTTCCAGATGCGCCAGCACGGAATAACCGGCCGCCCCCGTCAGCCGGGGATCGAGACCGATATAGATCGCGCGCACCATGGTCGGAATGTCAGCCTCGCCCTTGGCGAGGCGATGCAGGATCGAGGCTTCGCGCGCGCGGCGGTGGCGGGTCAGGAAGCGGACGTAGCGCGGGCCTTCCGGAATTTCCGGGCCGTGGCCGGAGAAATACAGATCCTCGGGCCGCGCCTCCAGCCGTGCCAGCGACTCCATGTAGTCGATCATCGAACCGTCCGGCGGCGCCACGATCGAGGTCGACCAGCCCATCACATGATCGCCGACGAAATTGATCTTTCGCTCGCCCCAGGCGAACGCCAGATGGTTGGCGGTGTGCCCCGGGGTCGCCACCGCTTCCAGCGCCCAGCCGGAACCTTCGATGGTGTCGCCGTGCTTGACTTCGATGTCGGGCCGGAAGTCGCGGTCGGCGCCCGACTCCGGATTGTGCTTCTCGCTCTCGAAGCGCGGCCGCGAGGCGCGGTGCGGCCCCTCGGCATACACAGGCGCGCCGGTCGCGGCCTTGATCCGCGCGGTGTTCGGCGAATGGTCGTTGTGGGTATGGGTGACCAGGATATGCGTCACGGTCTCGCCGCGCATCGCATCCAGGAGCGCCCTGGCGTGCGTCTCATTGTCCGGGCCGGGATCGATGATCGCGACCTTGCCCTTGCCCACGATGTAACTGACCGTGCCGGTGAAGGTGAACGGGCTCGGATTATTGCACAGCACCCGCCGCACGCCGGGCCGGGCTTCCTCGACGACGCCCGGCTTCAACGGGAAGTCGCGGTTGAACGGGATGTCTTCGTTTTCGTTTTCGGCCATGGGATTTTTCCGACGTCATTCCGGGATGGCCTACTGAACTCGGGTCCACCCGAGTTCAGCAATATCATAAGCCTAAGTCGGCAACAGCCGACTTAGGGAGGGCCAGACCCGGAATCCTGAAATGAGGGAAAAGAATGCGGCGCGAGATTCCGGGTTCGATGCTTCGCATCGCCCCGGAATGACGAGCAGGAAATCTACGAAAACGCCTGGATGCCGGTGATCGCGCGACCCAGGATCAGGGCGTGGACGTCGTGGGTGCCTTCATAGGTGTTGACGGTTTCCAGATTCGAGGAGTGGCGCATCACGTGATATTCGATCTGGATGCCGTTGCCGCCGTGCATGTCGCGGGCGACGCGGGCGATGTCGAGCGCCTTGCCGCAATTGTTGCGCTTCATGATCGAGATCATCTCCGGCGCCATCTTGCCCTCGTCCATCAGGCGGCCGACGCGCAGTGAGCCCTGCAGGCCCAGCGCAATCTCGGTCTGCATGTCGGCGAGCTTCTTCTGCACCAGTTGGGTTGCCGCCAGCGGTCGGCCGAACTGCTTGCGGTCGAGCGTGTATTGCCGCGCGCGATGCATGCAGTCCTCGGCGGCGCCCATCACGCCCCAGGAAATGCCATAGCGGGCGCGGTTGAGACAGCCGAACGGCCCCTTCAGGCCGGACACGTTGGGCAACAGCGCGCTCTCCGGCACCACCACGCCATCCATCACGATTTCGCCGGTGATGGAGGCCCGAAGCGACAGCTTGCCGCCGATCTTCGGCGCCGACAGGCCCTTCATGCCCTTTTCCAGGATGAAGCCGCGGATCTGGTTGTCATGCGCGGCCGATTTGGCCCACACCACGAACACGTCGGCGATCGGCGCGTTGGAAATCCACATCTTGCCGCCGGTCAGCCGGTAGCCGTCGGACACCTTCTCGGCGCGGGTCTTCAAGCCGCCGGGATCGGAGCCGGCGTCCGGCTCGGTCAGGCCGAAGCAGCCGACCCATTCGCCGGTCGCCAGTTTCGGCAGGTATTTCTTGCGCTGGTTGTCGTCGCCATAGGCGTAGATCGGATGCATCACCAGCGAGGACTGCACCGAGTTCATCGAGCGATAGCCGGAATCGACGCGCTCGATCTCGCGCGCCACCAGGCCATAGGCGACATAGCTCGCATTGGCGCAGCCATATTCCTCCGGCAGCGTGATGCCGATCAGGCCGAGTTCGCCCATCTCGTTGAAGATCTCGCGGTCGGTTGTTTCCTCGAGATAGGCCTTGGTCACGCGCGGCAGCAGCTTGTCCTGCGCATAGGCACGCGCGGTGTCGCGGATCATGCGCTCGTCTTCGGTGAGCTGCTCGTCGAGCAGGAACGCATCGTCCCACTGGAAACTCGCTGACGTCGGCTTGTCCTTGGACTGCGGGCGCACGCTCATGAAAATCCCTTTCGCATCACTTTTCTCACTGGAATTGGCAGCCAAATTAATGCGCTATCGTCCGAAGCGCAATTGAATTGGGTTATTGGCGTCATTCCGGGGCGCGAAGCGAACCCGGAATCTCGAGATTCCGGGTTCGCATCTTCGATGCGCCCCGGAATGACAGCAATCAGCCTTCCAGCCGCTCGTTGGAGATGATCTCGATCCCGAAACCGGACAGTCCCTTGTAGTCGTGCACCGAGGACGTCAGATGCCGGATCGAGGTGATGCCGAGCTCGCGCAGGATCTGCGCGCCGACGCCGACTTCGCGCCATTGCCGGTTACGATCGGCTTCCGCCGACTTCTGCTCGCCGACCGGCTCGACCGGAACACCGGCCGCACCATCGCGCAAATAGACCAGCACACCGCGGCCGGCCTTCTGGAAATGGTTCAGCACCACTTGCATCCGCGCCTGGCCGGTAAAGAGGTCTTTGACGATATTGGGCTTGTGCAGCCGCGTCAGCACGTTCTTGCCGTCGCCGATACCGTTATAGACGAAAGCGGCGTGCGCGATCTCGTCGAACGGCGAACGGTAGGCATAGCCCTGCAGCGGGCCAATCGGGCTGTCGGTCGTAAAGGTCGCGACCCGCTCGATCAGCTTCTCGCGCGCCTGGCGATAGGCGATCATGTCAGCGATCGTGACGTGCTTGAGCTTGTGGGTGGCGGCGAAGCGCGCGACCTGTTCGCCCTTCATCACGGTGCCGTCGTCGTTCATCAGTTCGGAGATGACGCCGACCGGCGGCAGGCCGGAGAGCTTGCAGAGATCGACCGCCGCCTCGGTATGGCCGGAACGCAGCAGCACGCCGCCGTCGCGGGCGATCAGCGGAAAGATATGGCCGGGCCGGGCAAAATCGCTGGCGCCGGCATTCGGATTGGCCAGCGCCCGGCAGCAGGAGGCGCGCTCGTCCGCCGAAATTCCGGTGCCGCCGTCGGGCTTGTAATCGATCGAGACCGTGAAGGCGGTGGTGTGGTTGGAATCATTATGCGCCACCATCGGATCGAGCCGCAGCCGGCGCGCGTCTTCCTGGGTGATCGGCGCGCAGACGATGCCCGAGGTGTGGCGAATGATGAACGCCATTTTCTCGGCGGTACAGAACGAGGCGGCGACGATCAAATCGCCCTCGCCTTCCCGGTCGTCGTCATCGGTGACGACGACGAGTTCGCCATTGGCAAAAGCTTGCAGAACTTCCTGGATCGTATCGGCCATTTTTCTCGGATCTCGCTTGGTACAGAAAGTGCATTAGCCGGACTCATGGGCCCGCGCCAGCATCAATACGCAGGGCAGAACGGCGCCAGCCGCGTTTCGCAGGACGAAATCGGCACGCAGGAAACCATTGACGAGGACCGGTCACCGTCGCCATGGTCGCACCCACAAAAACAAGACGCGGGCGTCGGGAAAAATCATGCGTTTTAAACTAAGTTTCCGCCGGATGGCATTGGCCGGCCTCGTCCTGTTGACGGCGGCCGCAGCGCTGCCGCAAGCCTCCCGCGCCGCCGACGCATGGCCGACCCGCGACATCACTTTCTATGTGCCGTACGCGCCGGGCGGCTCGACCGACCCGATCAGCCGTAAATATGCCGAGCTGCTGGAGAAGCAACTCAAGGTCAAGGTGATCGTCGAAAACAAGCCGGGGGCGTCGGCGACCATCGGCACCGGGGCGGTGATCCGCGCCGCGCCCGACGGCTATACCATCGGGCTCGGGTCGACCTCGTCGCTGGCCTATCAGCCGCTGGAGATGAAGGGTCTGGTGTGGAAATCGGCCGATGATTACCAGTCGATCGCCAAGCTGTCCGACCTGCCTGCGATCCTGGCGGTACCCGCGGATTCCCGCTGGAAGACGTTCG
>JACDAG010000173.1 GCA_013695565.1 Bradyrhizobium sp. | reverse complement strand
CTTCGCGTGCCCGCAGCCGGACCGCGGGCGCGGCAATCGGCTTTTCCTTTTCGTTCCCTTGCGCTGTGGATTCGTTTTGCCGGCGCGGCGCCAATTCCGCGCGCGGCGTGGCGCCAACCGCGCTGTCAACCGCCTTTGCGGGCGCGCTCGCCGGTTGCGCTGCTGGCGGTTTCGCCTCGGTGGATGGTTTGGCCGTTCCGTTGACGTTGAGGCGGACAAAGTCGGATCCGATCGCCAGCACATCGCCGACCTCGCCGGCCAGCCAGACCACCTCGCCTTCGACCGGCGACGGAATTTCGACCGTCGCCTTGTCGGTCATCACGGCGCCGAGCGGCGTATCTTCACGGACGATGTCGCCGACCTTCACCAGCCATTCGACCAGTTCGGCTTCGGCAATGCCTTCGCCGACATCGGGCAGCTTGATGACATGCTCGGTCATCTCACGGCTCCAGCGTTTCGAGCAGCGCGCGGCCGACCCGGGCGGGACCGGGGAAGTAGTCCCATTCCTGCGCATGCGGGTAGGGCGTATCCCAGCCGGCCACGCGCACGATCGGCGATTCCAGATGATAGAAGCAGCTTTCCTGCACCAGCGCAGCAAGCTCGGCGCCGAAGCCCGACGTCAGCGTCGCCTCATGCACGATCACGCAGCGGCCGGTCTTGCGCACCGAGGCCTCGATTGTCGGAAGGTCGAGCGGCAGCAGGGTGCGAAGGTCGATGATCTCGGCGTCGACGCCGGTCTCGGTCGCCGCCGCTTCGGCGACATGCACCATCGTGCCATAGGCAAGCACCGTCACGGCGGAGCCGTGCCGCCGGATCGCCGCGCGACCGAGCGGTACCGAATAATGTCCGTCGGCGACCTCGCCGAGCTCGTGTTTGGACCACGGCGTGACCGGCCGGTCGTGATGTCCGTCGAACGGGCCGTTGTAGAGCCGCTTCGGCTCCAGAAAGATCACGGGATCGGGATCCTCGATCGCGGCAATCAGCAGGCCCTTGGCGTCGCTGGGATTCGACGGCACCACGGTCTTGATGCCGCAGACATGCGTGAACAGCGCTTCCGGGCTCTGGCTGTGGGTTTGTCCGCCGAAGATTCCGCCACCCGTCGGCATCCGCACCACCAGCGGACATGTGAACTGGCCGTTGGAGCGATAGCGCAGCCGCGCGGCTTCGGAGACGATCTGGTCGTAGGCCGGATACATGTAATCGGCGAATTGAATCTCGACGCAGGGCCGCAAGCCGTAAGCGGCCATGCCGATGGCGGCGCCGACGATGCCGAGCTCGTTGATCGGGGTATCGAAGCAGCGGTTCTTGCCGAATTTCGCCTGCAGGCCCTGGCTCGCGCGGAACACGCCGCCGAAATAGCCGACATCCTCGCCGAACACGACGACGTTGTCGTCGCGCTCCATCATCACGCCCATCGCGTCACGGATCGCTTCGATCATGGTCTTGCGCGGCACGCTCAGACCCCCGCCTGCTGGCGCTGGCGGCGCAGATGCGGCGGCATCTCGGCGAATACTCCCTCGAACATGTCGCGCGCCGAGGGCTTGGGTCCCGAGTTCAGCGTGCCGTAGCTTTCGGCTTCCTTCTGCGCAGCAATTACCGCATCGAGGATTTCTGCTTCGGTCTGCTTGTGGCGTTCATCCGACCAGACGCCGCGCACGATCAAATGGTTCTTCAACCGGATCACGGGATCTCCGAGCGGCCATGAATCGGATTCGGTCTTCGGCCGATAGCCGGATGGATCGTCGGAGGTGGAGTGGGCGCCGACGCGGTAGGTGACGTGTTCGATCAGGGTCGGGCCGAGATTGCGGCGCGCGCGCTCGCAGGCCCATTTGGCGGTGGCGTGAACCGCGAGATAGTCGTTGCCGTCGACCCGCAGCGCCGGAATGCCGAAGCCGAGGCCGCGCGCGGCGAACGTGCCGGAGCCGCCGCGGGCGATGCCCTGGAACGTCGAAATCGCCCATTGATTGTTGACGATGTTGAGCACGACCGGCGCCCGGTAGGTCGAGGCGAAGGCGAGTGCGGCGTGGAAATCGGATTCCGCGGTCGCGCCGTCGCCGATCCATGCGATCGCGATTTTGCTGTCGTTCTTGATCGCGGAGGCCATCGCCCAGCCGACCGCCTGGATATACTGGGTCGCGAGATTGCCTGATATCGAGAAGAAGCCGTGCTCGCGTGAGGAATAGAACACCGGCAGCTGGCGGCCCTTCAGCGGATCGTGCTCGTTCGAATAGATCTGGCACGCCATCTCGACCAGCGAATAGCCGCCGGCGATCAATAGCCCGGCCTGCCGGTAGGTCGGAAAGTTCATGTCCCCCGGCAGCAGCGCCTTGCGAAAGGCGCAACTGACCGCCTCTTCGCCCATGTGCTGCATGTAGAACGAGGTCTTGCCCTGACGCTGGACCATCTGCATGCGCGCATCGAACGCGCGCAGGGTCATCATGTGACGCAGGCCTTCGAGCAATTCCGCGTCGCTCATAGACCCCGCCCATGGACCGACCGCTTCGCCTTCGCGGTTGAGCACGCGAATGATCGAATAGGCGAGATCGCGGATGGTTTCGGGGTCGGCGTCGATGTCGGGGCGAATCACCGAGCCCGCTTGCGGAATTCGAACGTTCGAAAAATCCGGCGTGCCGCCCGGGCGGACGGCCGGTTCCGGTACGTGAAGGGTGAGCGGTGCATATTCAGTCAAGCGCCACCTCGTTCTCCCGGTATGAACGTCTGTGCGACGTGTCGGTTCATGGGGCGGCCGCGCACGAAGCCGGCATCGCGTGCTGGCCTTCGCGCCTCACCTCGATCGCGGCGACGCCGATGATGCCGCCGATGCGGCGCGCCAGCCGGTCGACGATTTCGTGGTCGCCGACATCGATCGAGGCCTGAATTCTGTAGTTACCGGCTTCCGCCCGGGCGTTGACCGCCGCCAATCGGAGGCCCGCGACCCGCGTCTGGTCGAGCAGGCGGCCGAGCGCGGCATGGACGTCGCTTGCGTGGAGCTCCAGGACAAACACGGCTTGGCCCTCTTTTGGTAGTGCATTTGTACTGGCTATCTGCAGAGTTGTTGTTCTATTTAAGAAGCGTTTTACAATAATTGCGGTATATATATTCTGGGTTATGACGACTAAGGCAGAACAGGATTCTTGGTATGAAAGCAGTCCAGCGAACCACGGCGCCGGCGAGGGGCGGCCGCAAGGACGCGCAGCGACTTGATGAGATCGACCGGCGCATCCTGCGCGCGTTGCAGCAGGATGCGCGTCTCACCACCGCCCAGCTCGCAGACAAGATCGGGCTATCCACCACGCCGTGCTGGAACAGACTGAAACGGCTTGAAACGCAGGGTTACATCGACGGCTACATCGCGCTTCTCAACCAGGAGAAACTCGGTCTGCCGGAAACGGTGATCATCGAAATCACCCTCGATCGCCACGACGACGAGGTCCTGGAGCGCTTCGGGCAATTGCTCACGGAGTTGCCCGAGGTGATCGAAGCCTATCTCACCACCGGCGGCTACGACTATCTGGTGAAGGTCGCCGTCGAAAGCACCGCCGGCTATGAGCGTTTCCTGCGCGAAAAACTCTATCGCATTCCCGGCATCCGCCACAGCCGATCATCGTTCGCGCTGCGATGCCTCAAGAAGCTGACGTCGGTGCAGGTGTAGATCGACTGAGGCAGCCGCGGCCGGTGCATGCTCGACTCCACGGCGAGCGTCGTGGACTTGATGATCCCGTCCACCGCGTTCGTTTCCTGTCGACAAGTTCTGGCTATCCGGGATCGGCATTATTGCCCCCATGCGAGCAGTATATCATGGTGCTTGCTCCGCATTCCAATCCCTGAGCGACCGGCCCCACGCATGAGCGAATATCAATACTATGAATTTCTGGCGATCGATCGGCCTCTCGACCGGGCAGCCCAGGACGCGTTGCGATCGATTTCGTCACGTGCGCAGATCACCGCGACGAGTTTCACGAACCATTACGAATGGGGCGATTTCAAAGGCGACCCGCGCAAGTTCATGGAGCGCTGGTTCGACCTCCACCTTTATCTCGCGAATTGGGGCACGCGGCGCCTGATGATCCGGCTGCCGAAGGGCATCGTGACCAAAGCGGACATGGATCCATTTCTTGGCGAGATCGATTGGGTCGAGGTGCGGATCTCTGGCGATAACTTGATCATTGATATTCACCATCACGAAGACGGAGGCTACGACGACTGGGAGGGTGGCTCCGGTCGGCTCGCCGCGCTCGCGCCGCTGCGGGCCGATCTGCTGTCGGGAGACCTTCGGTTGTTTTATTTGCTGTGGTTGACAGCGGTGCGGGATGAGTTCGTTCCTGACGACATCGAGCCGTTGCCGGGCATAGGTCCGTTGACTGACGCACTCCAAAGCTTCGCCGAGTTTTTCGCGGTCGATCCCGACCTCGTAGAGGCGGCGGCAGAGTTGACTGCAGTTGACGCGTCAATGTCCAAAGACGATCTGCGCAACGCACTAATGGTCGTCCCTGAACGCGAGAAGGCCGAGTTGCTGCTGCGCGTCGTCGATGGCGACACCCGTGTTGCCGCCGAACTCAGGCGTAGAGTTCACAAGAAGAAACCGGTGCCGGCTACACGGCGCACTGCCGGTATATTGCGAATGCGGGCGAAAGAGATCGCAGAGGCGCGGGAGCGCGCCGCGGCCGAGCGCCTTGGGGCGGAACGCCGGCGTCAGGCGGCGGAGGCGGAAAAAGCACGCCGCGCGCGGCTCGAAATTCTAAGGCGACGCGGCACCAGCAGCGTGTGGCGGGAGATCGAGCAGGAAATCGAGCGTCGCAATCCGGCTGGCTACGAGAACGCCATGCGTCTGCTTTTCGATGTTCAGGCGCTGGCTTGGAAGAGGGGACCCCGGACGATTTCGATCGTCGCCTCGGCTCGATCCGCATACGGCATGAGAAAAAGGCAAAGTTCATTGAGCGACTGAGCAAGCTTGGACGCGACAGCGACGATTGAATGCCTGATCTTTTCGAGGCTATGGAGAAATCGCCGCGATCCGTATGCTGACGTCGGTCCAGGTCGAGGTGGACAGGATGGATCGTCGGGATGAATACGCCGCACGCCGCGGTTTGACGCATCCAGGGTTTCGATGCCGAATGGCGAAGCGCCGGACGATGCCTCGACGAAATACTTCCGATCGAATGAAACACGCACGAAACATTCAGAAATGATCATCACGGGTTTGTCAGAACCGTTACAGAACCACTAGTTGGCGGCCAACGACAGAGGAATAGATTGACCATGTCACGTGGGACGCGCATCAACCATGAGCAAGAACCCTATCTCCGAATGCGGAAGCCTGGAAGCTTCCATTCAGTTGCGCTGTGTCGCGCTTGCCTACATTCAAGAGAGACGAAAGCTTCTGGCGTTTCTCAAGACCAGCACGGTCGGTGAGGAATGCAGCGAAGCGTTTGATATTGCTCTTACATGCCTGAAAGATTTGGACGTTATCGCGCGCGACTTACACGTTGCGCTTTCTCATTGTCGGTTGTCGCTGCTGTCGATGCCGAAACAAGGGTGATTGGTTACCCTCGCTGCGCAATCATTTGATCTCTTGCAGTAACTTCCTCGCTTCACCCAACAAGGCCTGAACCTCCGTGTGCGCGGTGATCGCGTCCTGAGTGAACCGGCCGTGTTTGCGCGCGTTCTGGCAGCGCGCAAGCGATCATTTGCCGCGCGCGAGCCGGCGCAATTTCAATTTTCTTGGCCGGTCATAGCGCAGAGAGCTCTGTGC
>JACDAG010000172.1 GCA_013695565.1 Bradyrhizobium sp. | reverse complement strand
TGCAAAGCCAAGGCACACCCAAAGGCGGTGGATAAGGGCGGCGCGCTGCTTGTCGCTTGCGCACCTTCCCGGTAGCGAAAGAAAACGGGAGGTGCCAATGGCAAAGATCGATCTGGATTCACTTGGTATCGAAGAACTTGCAAGCCTTCGCGAGCACGCCACCGACAAACTGTTCGAGAAGGTCGCCGTGCGCCGCGCCGAGCTCGAGGCGGAACTGGAAAAGCTCGCCCAGTACGGCAAGCCCGTGAAGAAGCCGGAGGGCGTCCCCGTCGCCAAGGTCAAGAAGGCCGAAGAGGTGCGGGAACCGAAAGAGCCGGTCGCCAAAGCTGCGTAGAGGCCGCGTAGATCGGGCCGGCGCACTGGTCTGGCAATCCGATCGGCCGTGCTATAGTCGGCGCGGGTTCTTGTTTTGACGCGTTTTCTACCGCAGATAAGTCTACGCAATCTGCTTAAACTTGATTGCCATGCGAACCGGTCTCCACTTCGCTTGAAAACGCTTTGCAAAAAGTCGGATATCCCCCGTGATCGCACCGGACCTTCGCAGTGGCGTCGAACAGCTCGGCAACATGATCGCCGAGGCCTCATCCATCATTCCCTTCACCGGTGCCGGCATCTCGACCGAATGCGGCATTCCCGATTTCCGCTCGCCCGGCGGGCTGTGGACGCGCAATCGTCCGATTCCGTTCGACGAATTCGTCGCCAGTCCCAACGCGCGTGACGAGGCCTGGCGGCGGCGCTTTGCGATGGAGCCGACCTTCGCCGCAGCCAAACCGGGCCGAGGACACCGGGCGCTGGCCTCGCTCTACAAAGCCGGCAAGATCCCCGCGATCATCACCCAGAACATCGACAATCTGCATCAGGTCTCAGGGTTCAAGGCCATCGACGTGGTCGAACTGCACGGCAACACTACCTATGCCCGCTGCATCGGCTGTGGGCAGGCCTACGATCTGCCGTGGGTCAAAGCGCGCTTCGACGAGACCGGCAGCGCGCCCGACTGCACCGTGTGCGACGAGCCGGTCAAGACCGCGACCATTTCGTTTGGACAGGCGATGCCGGAAGACGCGATGCGCCGCGCCACGGAACTGGTCCAGCAATGCGACCTGTTCCTGGCGATCGGATCCTCGCTAGTGGTCTGGCCCGCCGCAGGTTTTCCGCTGATGGCCAAGAACTGTGGCGCCAGGCTCGTCATTATCAATAATGAGCCGACCGAACAGGATGACGTCGCCGACCTCGTGATCAGGCACGACATCGGGGAGACGCTCGGTCCGTTTGTAGGTAATTGATCTGCAATTGATTCGCAGTCGTGCAAGACTGTTCATAGTTCCCGCCAGAATTGTTTTTTAGCTATGCGCGGCAGGCGGGAGTGTTATCTTTTGATTCGAGAGATTCGCGCGGCGTTATCATGAGTGGTCATGGATGGGCGCGTGTTCCGGACCGTTACGGCGATAACGGTTCGCATATGAATGTGTGAGGTCCGGGGTCATGGGGTCGGACGGATTTGAGTCCAAGAAGCTCGGGGGGCCGCCGTCAGGCGGGACAGGGCAGAACAGACTTGGACAAGGTGAATTCTCTGCCGGCGCGGAGCGCGATCCGGCGATGGATGCGCTTTCGGGTCTCGGCGATGCCGCGGCGAACCTTGTCGAAATATCCGGCGTCATCAAATGGTTCGACGCCTCGAAAGGCTACGGCTTCATCGTTCCCGACAATGGTTGGCCCGACGTGCTGCTGCACGTGACGGTGCTGCGCCGCGACGGCTATCAGACCGCGTATGAAGGCGCGCGGCTGGTGGTCGAATGCGTGCAGCGCGCCAAGGGCTATCAGGCGTTCCGGATCGTCTCGATGGATGAGTCGACCGCAATTCATCCGGCGCAGATGCTGCCGCCGCGGACCCATGTCAACGTCACCCCGACTTCAGGTCTGGAGCGGGCGCAGGTCAAATGGTTCAACCGGCTGCGCGGCTTCGGCTTCCTGACCTGCGGGGAAGGAACGCCCGATATCTTCGTGCATATGGAAACGCTGCGCCGCTTCGGCATGACCGAGCTGCGCCCGGGCCAGTATGTGCTGGTGCGGTTCGGGCCCGGCTCCAAGGGCATGATGGCGGCTGAAATCCATCCCGAGAGTGGGTCGCCGGCGCTGTCGTCGCACTAACTGCCCTCGCTTCGCCCGACGCACGAGGATTGCTTGACGCAATCGTGAGCCGGGCGGCGCGCACGCGTGCGGCTGCCTCTGGCATTTGCCGCAATCATCGGGTTAGGTTCCCGGCAATTGCTTCCTGACCCCCAGATCAGCCCGATGTCCGGCGTGAGTGTTTTCATGAATTTCGTTTCGAAGGTTGCGCGGCCCGGCTCGCGTGGACGGCTGCTCACGTCGCTGGTGGCGGCGCTCGGCCTGATCGGCAGCCTTTGTGTAACTCCACCCGCATGGGCCGCAAGCATTCAGCCGCTCGAGATCGCCACCAAATCCGGCGTGCAGGTGTTCTCGGTCGAGATGGCGACCACCGAAGAGGAGAAAACCACCGGGTTGATGTACCGCAAGGAATTGCCTGACGGTAAAGGCATGCTGTTCGATTTCTCGCCGGAACAGCAGATCTCGATGTGGATGAAGAACACCTACATCTCGCTCGACATGATCTTCATCCGTGCCGACGGCCGGATCCTGCGGATCGCCGAGAATACCGAACCGCACTCGACCAAGATCATCTCCTCGGGCGGGCTCGCCAAGGGCGTGCTCGAAGTGATCGCCGGCACGGCCCAGAAATACGGGATCAGGCCCGGCGACCGGGTGGCGCACCCGCTGTTCAACAGCCGATAGGCCGTTTTCAAGCGCTGCGACGGCCGCCCAGCGCCTTGCTGGCGGGCCCTCAAGCGTGTATCGACGTCAATTCCCAGCACCAATCGGGGTATAGCGCAGCCTGGTAGCGCGGCAGTTTTGGGTACTGCAGGTCGTTGGTTCGAATCCAGCTGCCCCGACCAACAAATTCAATCAGTTACACGACGGCCGCGCAGTCGCTGCCGACCAGAATTCCGAATTTGGAAGCTATGGGAACATTTGTGACCGGTAGGAAGCCATCCGCTGGGGCGCGGCTGCTGGTGTTGCTTGGAGCGCTGCTCTGCTTTGGCACGCCGGCTTTTGGCCAGTCGAGCCCCTCCAATCCTGCCGCGATGATCTCTGACTTCCGGAAGCAGCATGGGGAGGGGCAGGTCGTCCTGGATGCCACCCTGACACAAATTGCGCACGACCAGGCCGCGGCGATGGCAGCCAAGGACAAGCTCGATCACGATGTCCTCGGTCAATTCAACAAGCGCGTCAGTCCGGCGGGCGCCGGCCGGGCCGCAGAGAACATCGCGTATGGCTATGACAGCTTCCCCAAAACCCTCGACCAGTGGATCAATTCATCGGGGCACCGGCGAAACCTGCTGTTGCGCAACGCCTCGCGTGTCGGCGTGGCCAGTGTGAAAAGTTCCGCAACCGGCCGCACCTATTGGGCGATGGTGATTGGGGGCGACTATGAACCTCGCAAGACTTCGAAAAGTTCAAAGCAGGTGACTGTCGCCAAGCCGAAACCTCGCGCTTCGGAGGCCTGCCGATTGAAAATTCTGGGCATCTGCCTCTGATATCAGGCGCCGTCGGGCGCCGTCGGGCGCAAATCTGCATTTAGCAGTCATTAACGAAGGAAGCGCCTCATGAGCCAGCACTCAGCAGGCCTGATTCGCGATGCAACTGGTGGTTTCGCGCAGCTATCCCGCCATCGATGCGGACACGCTTACCGAGTATTCGGCGCGCGAGGCGCTTTTCCGGGCCGATGACGGGTCCTTCCTGCTGTACATGACTTCCGATGGCCGTCGCGACTGCGAAGAACGTCTGCTCGTGATGGATTGCAGGGACGCCTTGATCTGGCTTAACGAACCGACCCACGCTCCCGGCTCGTTTTGGCATACGGTTCAGAGCGACGAACGCCGCTTATGAAAGCGCCTCCCGAGCGGCCGTTAAGGTTTTGTTAACAATCGGCCGCGACTTTGGTGCTATTCCGACTCGGAGCCGCACATGGCTGACATTGACGACCTGGATCGCTGCATTGCCGGACTCCTGCGACTGCAAAGGATTTCCTGGCAATTGCTCGCCGATCAATCGACTACCGCCGACGAAAGCAGGGCGGCACGAAGCCAATTGCGGAACACCAGCCGTGACTTGCGAAACCTTCTTGAGATGAGATCACAGCGAGACCGCTTCGTTCGCCGTGGTGTGGTGAACGAGGGCGTCGAACTCTGGCACGCGCCAGCGGCCTGATTGGCCGATTTCCAAAAGGCTGCTCAGGAGAACGGCAGCTTTTCCTGGCCTTCGTGCCAATCGATGACCTCGAACATCATTCCCCGCCGAAGCATTTCGGCTTCCAGATCGGCCGCGTGCTTCTTCCAGTCCGGCGTGTCCCGGACCTTGAATTTCGGATCGCCGCCCTGGCGTTCGACCGCGTCGTCGGCAGCCAACGCTCCGCGGGCGGCCTCGTACATCATGGTGAGGCTCTCGTTCGTGTATGCCGGATAGTCCATCAACTCGCCTCATGAAAAAGCCGCCACTGAGGCTCAGCGGCGGCTCTACTCTGTTACGCGTGACCACCAGAAGGCCATGATCAGGATGCCCTCGAACGGTTAATCCGTGGTTACGGGTGCTATTCCGATCGGGACGGAGCGAATGTCACCGCTGCGAAGCCTGCCAGGCCAGCAGGCGATGTTCGGCCAGCGACATCGCGACCGACGTCACATAACCGGTGATGCCGAGCAGGATGACGCCGGCGAACAGATCGGCCGAGCGGAAGGCTCGGGCCGAGAGCAGCACCCAGTGGCCGAGACCATCGAGGCCGGCGAGGATTTCGCAAACAACCGAGAGGATCAGCGCCACCGTCAGGCTAAGGCGCATGCCGGCGAGAATGTCGGGGCTGGCAGATGGCAGCGCGATCTTTGAGATCACCGCGAGCCGCGACATCTGCAATGAGCGCGCCACCTCGTAGAGCCGCGGTTCGACCGCCGCAAAACCATGGATCGTCGCCAGCATGATCGGCCAGATCGCGCCGAATGCGATCACGAACAGCGCCATCGCCTGGGTCAGGCCGAGCATCGCGATCGCGACCGGGATGATCGCCGAGACCGGCAGCGGCCGCAGGAATTCCAGCGACGGCGCCACATAGGTCCGCATCATCCGCGAGGAACCGATAATGGCGCCGATCGCGATGCCGGCGATGGAGGCGGCGAGCCAGCCATAGGCCATGTGTTCGAGCGTGCCGGCGAGCTTGGTCCAGAGATCGCCATTGGAAAATCCGCGCATCAGCGAGGCCCAGGCCCGGTCCGGCCCGGGCAAAAACACCGGCGACACCAGTTTCAGATTGGCGATCAATTGCCACAGCGCAATGAAAGTGGCGGCGACCGCAAAGCTCGCCAAGCGCCAGAGCCAGATCGTTGCGTTGCGGCTCATGCGCTGTCTCCGCTGAGGGCGGCACGGCCGAACAGGCGGTGCTGGGCGACAACTAGGCCGATGTTCAGCGCGTAGCCGATGACCCCGATCCAGACCAGATAGG
>JACDAG010000164.1 GCA_013695565.1 Bradyrhizobium sp. | reverse complement strand
GCGATATAGCGTTCGGAAATGCCGGAGACTTTCGCGAGCACCTTTCGCGACATGCCGCGCAACGCCCGCATGGTGCGCACGCGCTGGCCGAGCTGCTCGAGAAAGCCGGTTTCGGGATCGCTGGTTTCGGACATTTCCCTTAGGAGACCCCTTTAGGTCGCTTTGGCTGCAAATCAGCGCGTTTCGGAAACATAATGCCGATGAGGATTGACAGCAAGCGCGTCCGGTGGTCTTTGTATGAATTATAATTCTTAAAATATGGGGAGAAGCGTCGTGAGCGGCACGTCCGGTTCGTACAATGCGGTGACCTGGCTGCTTGATCGCAATGTCGACGAGGGCCGGGGAGCCAAACTCGCCTTCACCGATACGGTCTCCGAACTCACCTATGGCGAGCTGCAGCGGCAAAGCCGCCGGGTCGCCAATATGCTGCGCCGGCTTGGCGTCCGCCGCGAAGAGCGGGTCGCGATGATCATGCTCGACACCGTCGATTTCCCTTCCGTGTTCCTCGGCGCGATCCGCGCCGGCATCGTGCCGGTGCCGCTCAACACGCTGCTGACGTCGGATCAATATGCCTACATTCTCGCGGATTGCCGCGCCCGCGTGCTGCTCGTCTCCGAGGCGCTGCTGCCGGTCGTCAAAGACCTGGTCGGACGGATACCGGACCTCGAACATGTGATTGTGTCCGGCAGCAACGCGTCCGAGCACAAGAAACTGTCCGATGAACTCGCGCGCGAAGGCGATACGTTCGCGACCATACCGACCCATGCCGAGGAGCCGGCATTCTGGCTCTATTCCTCCGGCTCCACCGGCATGCCCAAAGGCGTTCGGCATCTGCATTCAAGTCTGCAGGCGACGGCCGATACTTACGGCACGCAAGTGCTCGGCATCGAGGAGCGCGACGTTTGTCTCTCTGCGGCGAAACTGTATTTCGCCTACGGGCTCGGCAACGCCTTGACCTTCCCAATGGCAGTCGGCGCCAGCGCGGTGCTGAATGCAGATCGGCCGACGCCGGCCCGGATGTACGAGCTCTTGAACGCGTACAACCCGACCCTCTTCTTTGGCGCGCCGACGCTGTTCGCCGGCATGTTGAATGACGAGGCGGCAAAGAACGCGCGTGCCGGTACGCGGCTGCGCCTCTGTTCTTCCGCGGGCGAACCGTTACCGGAATCGGTCGGCAATGCCTGGAAAGCGCGCTTCGGGGTCGACATCCTCGATGGCGTCGGCTCGACCGAGCTCTTGCACATCTTCCTCTGCAATGCGCCTGATGACATCAAATACGGCTCCTCCGGCCGTCCGGTGCCTGGCTACAAGGTGCGGCTGGTGAACGAGGCGGGCGAAGAAGTGCCCGATGGCGAAGTCGGCGAATTACTGGTCGATGCGCCGTCAGCCGGCGAGGGTTACTGGAACCAGCGCAGCAAGAGCCGGCAGACGTTTGAGGGCCGCTGGACCCGCACCGGCGACAAATATATCCGCGACGCCGACGGCCGTTACACCTTCTGCGGCCGTGCCGACGACATGTTCAAGGTCTCCGGCATCTGGGTCTCGCCGTTCGAAGTCGAGAGCGCGCTGATCGTGCACCCCGCGGTGCTGCAAGCCGCCGTGGTGCCGGAAGCCGATGCTGACGGATTGTTGAAGCCGAAGGCTTTCGTGGTGTTGCGCCCGGATTGCAAGACTGACGGTCTGTATGAATCGCTGAAGGAACACGTCAAGCAGAAGATCGGCCCGTGGAAATATCCGCGCTGGATCGAGGTGGTGGATTCATTGCCGATGACCGCGAATGGAAAGATCCAGCGCTACAAGCTGCGGGATAGGGCAAACTGACTAACGACGTCGTCCCTGCCTAGTGCGCAATTGCGCACGGGAGCAGGGACCCATAACCACCGTCCGTCGTTATTTAGGAGGGTGTCTGCCATCCTGCCCCTACGAGAAGCCGCGGCGTATGGGTCCCTGCTTTCGCAGGGACGACAATAATGAAGATCGCAACATCTCGATTACTTTCGGAAAATTGACGACATGACCCTCTCCCCCACCGGCTTCCTCACGACAGGCGCCGCCGATCTCGAATACCGCATGATCGGTCCGTCACCTCAGGACGCACCGACCATCGTGATGCTGCATGAGGGGCTGGGATCAGCCGGCCTGTGGGGCGATTTCCCGGACAAGCTTCAGGCCGCGACCGGCGCCGGTGTCTTCGCCTATTCGCGCAGCGGTTATGGCGCCTCGACGCCGGCGACATTGCCGCGCACCGTCGACTACATGCACACCGAGGCGCTGGACGTGCTGCCGAAACTGCTCGATCAAATCGGCTTTCGCCGCGGGCTGTTGCTCGGGCATTCCGACGGCGCCTCGATCGCGGCGATCTATACGGGTGCGCATCAGGATCACCGTGTCGAAGGCGTCGTGATGATCGCGCCGCACTTCATCATCGAGGACATCTCGGTCACCTCGATTGCGAAGATCAAGACCGTTTATGAGACGACGGACCTGAAGGCCAAACTGGCGCGCTGGCACAGGGATGTCGACAACGCTTTCTATGGCTGGAACGCGGCTTGGTTGAACCCGGCGTTCCGCAACTGGGATATTTCCGAATATCTCGCTTATATCAGGGTGCCGGTGGCGATCCTGCAGGGGGCGGATGATGAGTATGGGACAATGCGCCAGATCGCGATCGCGCAGGAAGAGTGCTACTGTCCGGTCGATGTGACTGTCATCCCGGGGGCGGGACACCAGCCGCATCGGGAGGTGCCGGGGGCGACGCTGGATGCAGTCCAGGAATTCGCAAACACGGTGTTGCGTGTCCACGGCTCGCAGGGACGGGCCGCGTAACGCGTTTCTTTCGAAGTTTGATGGGGCCAGATTTTTTTCGGTCGCGCCCCGATGACCACGTCACCTCCAGCCGCAGGCCATCTTCCGCTGCCGCGATGGGCCTATGTGCCGGGCGAGGCCGATGAGGCCGCCGCCGATTATGAAACGCTGGCCCAGGTGACGGCGCTGGTGCCGTCGCGGTTCGGTGGCCATGTGCCGGCGCGGCATCCGGCGCTGCGCTACGCGCTACGGCTCAACGACCACGGCTATTTCTGGGAATCGCAGGAGATCCTCGAGGCGGTGTGGGCGGCGGCACCGCAAGGCGGCCGTGAGCGCATTCTGCTGCGCGCCTGTATCCAGATCGCGACCGCGAATTTGCGCTTAAGGATGCAGAAGCCGACCGCCGCGGCAAGGCTACTTGGCGAAGCGCTCGGCGAACTCAATGCGCTCGGCATGCGCAATGCCGGCGGCGACGGGTTCGCCGACGGCTTTCCGGTCGCGGGCCTGGGTGAGCTGATCAAGGCCAAACTGGCGCGGCCGCCGCTGGCCAAGGCCGATTGGGTGGCCTTTGGCGCTGTCAGCCGGACATGAAACAAAATGCATGTTCTGACGTTTTAGACTAGACCTGATCAAAAACATGCACTATTGTGCATATCAGGTAAAGCCAACAAAAGCGTCAGGGTGGCCCAATGGCTGGCGAAGATCGCGTCCTCGCAGGAGGCGCAAAATACATCGATTTCCAGACCGACCCGTCGCGTTATCGGCATTGGAAGCTCGATGTCGATGGCGCCGTCGCGACCCTGACCATGGATGTCGACGAGAATGCCGGCCTGTTCGAAGGCTATCAGCTCAAGCTCAATTCCTACGATCTTGGCGTCGACATCGAGCTTGCGGATGCCGTGCAGCGGCTGCGCTTCGAGCATCCGGGTGTAAAGGTCGTGCTGGTGCGCTCGGGCAAGAACCGCGTGTTCTGCGCCGGCGCCAATATCCGCATGCTGGCGGGCGCCACCCACGCCCATAAGGTCAACTTCTGCAAATTCACCAACGAGACCCGCAACGGCCTGGAAGATTCATCGGAGAATTCCGGGCAGCGTTTCATCACCGTGGTCAACGGCACCGCGGCCGGCGGCGGCTATGAGCTGGCGCTCGCGACCGATTACATCATGCTCGCCGACGATGGCTCGGCGGCGGTGTCGCTGCCGGAAGTGCCGCTGCTGGCGGTGTTGCCGGGCACCGGCGGGCTGACGCGGGTGGTCGACAAGCGCAAGGTGCGCCGCGACCATGCCGATTATTTCTGTACCATCGAGGAAGGCATCAAGGGCAAGCGCGCCGTGCAATGGCGCCTGGTCGACGAGATCGTGCCCAACTCCAAGCTGGAAGCCAAGGTCGCCGACCGCGCAAAAGAATTCGCTGCCGCTTCGAAGCGCAGCGGCAACGGCAAGGGAGTCACGCTGACGCCGCTGAACAGGACGATCGACGAGGCCGGCATCCGCTACGGCTTTGTCAGTGTCGACATCGACCGCGCGCAGCGCATCGCCACCATCTCGATCAAGGCGCCGGAATCAGCCCCCCCGGCCGATATCGACGGCCTGATCGCGCAAGGCGCCTCGTTCTGGCCGCTGCAGGTCGCACGCGAACTCGATGACGCAATCCTCCATTTGCGCATCAACGAACTCGAGACCGCGATGCTGCTGTTCAAGTCGCATGGCGACCGCGCCAATGTCGTCGCCTGCGACGCCTTGCTCGAAGCCAACAAGACGCACTGGCTGGTCAACGAAATCAGGCAATACTGGAAGCGGGTGCTTAAGCGCATCGACGTCACCTCGCGCACGCTGGTGACGCTGGTCGAGCCGGGCTCCTGCTTCGTCGGCACGCTGGCCGAACTCGTGTTCGCCGCCGACCGCTCCTACATGCTGATCGGCCAGAAGCAGGGCGACAACCGCAGCGCCCCGACCATCGAACTGACCGCGATGAATTTCGGGCCCTATCCGATGAGCCACGGCCTGACGCGGCTGCAGTCGCGCTTCCAGGCCGATCCGTCAGATCTCGATCGCGCCGAAGCCACCATCGGCACCACGCTCGATGCGGAGGCGGCCGAAGAGATCGGTCTCGTCACCTTCGCGCTCGACGATATCGACTGGGACGACGAGGTGCGGGTGTTCCTCGAGGAGCGCACCTCCTTCTCGCCCGACGGCCTCACCGGCATGGAAGCCAATCTGCGCTTCGCCGGGCCCGAGACCATGGAATCGAAGATCTTCTCGCGCCTCACCGCGTGGCAGAACTGGATCTTCCAGCGTCCCAATGCGGTCGGCGAAAACGGCGCGCTGCGCCGCTACGGCACCGGCCAGAAGGCGCAATTCGATATGACGAGAGTATAAGAGAGCGAATGGCGAGTAGCGAAT
>JACDAG010000162.1 GCA_013695565.1 Bradyrhizobium sp. | reverse complement strand
GCTTGAGGCTGTCTCGGCAGGCCGCGACCCGATCGGCATCTCCTTTGATTCGCACGCCGGACCAGTGGAATTCGACGCGGGGAATTTCATTCGCGAGGCGTGAGCAACGCGCTTCGTCCAAAAAAATACGGGGGAAACCATGGTCGATTTCGCACCGCAGGCGGCCGCGCCCAGGGACGCCGCTGCAAGGCCCTCGATCCGGCGCTACTATGTGCTGGCGATATTGACCGTGGTCTATGCGCTGAACTTCCTCGACCGCACTATCTTCAACGTCCTGATCGAGCCGATCAAAAAGGAGTTCGTGCTCTCCGACACCACCATGGGCCTGCTCGCAGGCTTTGGCTTCGTCTTGTTCTATTCGCTGCTCGGCATTCCCATCGCGCGGATCGCCGACCGCCTCAACCGCCGCAACATCGTCGCGATTGCGTTCGCGTTCTGGAGCGCGATGACGGCGCTGTGCGGCATGGCCACCAGCGTCACGACGCTGGCACTGGCGCGGATCGGCGTCGGCATCGGCGAATCCGCCGGCACCCCCGCCTCGCAATCGCTGGTCGCCGATCTCTTCAACAAGAACGAACGCCCGCGCGCGCTCGGCATCTACGCCATCGGCACATATCTTGGCGTCTTCCTCGGCTATTTCATCGGCGGTTACGTCAACCAGCACTACGGCTGGCGGATGGCGTTCTTTACCGCGGGACTCCCTGGCATCGCGCTGGCGGCCGTGTTGTGGCTCACGATCTCCGAGCCCAAACGCGGCGCGATGGCCGAAACCTTCACGCCGGAGCCGCTTGGGCCGACGCTCGGATTCCTCGCCTCGCAAAAGACCTTCATCATCGTGCTGATCGGCTTTTGCCTGACCACCTATACCAATTACGCCACCGCGGCCTGGATCCCGCCGTTCCTCGCGCGCGTGCATCACCTCTCGAGCGCCGAGATCGGCACCTATGCCGGCACCTTCAAGGGCCTCGCCGGCATGGCGGGCACATTGTTCGGCGGCCTCGTGGTGGCGCAGATCAGCAAGCGCGACGACCGCTGGAAATTGTGGGCGCCTGCGATCATGTCCGGCCTCGCCGGCCCGGTGTTCGCTGTGTGCATGCTGACGCAGGATTTCAAAACCATGGTGGCAGCCTTGGCGCTGACGTCGTTCCTGGTCGGCTTCCATCTCGGCCCGATCTTTGCGATCGCGCAGACCGTCGCCAAACCGAGCATGCGGGCGCTGGCTTCCGCGATCATTCTCCTCACCGCGACCTGCTTCGGCCAAGGCGTCGGACCGCTGGCGGTCGGCATGCTCAATGACGCGCTGAAGAACGACTATGGCGCAGGCGCCGTGCGCTATTCGCTGCTGTCGGCGGCGGTCACGACCGTACTCGGGGCACTGCTGTTCATCTGGGCCGCGCGCTCGATTCGCGACGATATCCAACGGGCAAGCTGACCAATCGGCCGGCCGTCCACCCTTATATATTGTTTTCTTTATCATTTTTGCCCCGAACCGGCTTCGCCCACGGGCCGCAGCTGCGGCTGTGTGCTCTGGATCACAGAAAACTGCGCGAAAGCGGTCCAAAACCTTCCCGACGAAACCATTTCACGGAATCCACGAAACCATCCCGAAACAGACGGGGCGTACATCTCTGGTCATCAGATGGCGCACAGACGCCTCGGAGGCATCACATGAACCACTCAATTCACTCTGCGGACCGTTCGACCCACCTGAAGATCGTGGTTGTTGCGCTCGTGGCTGGTATCGCGGTGGCGGCTTTCGGTATCTCGGCACGCACCAATTCGGAATTCACCCAGACCGCCCAGAGCCACGTCATGAAGGCGGGTAAGCCGGTGGTCATCACCAGCTCGCAGACCTCGGCGGTCCGTTAAGGGTTTCATTCTCAGCACCGGCAAAACGGCCGCCCTCGGGCGGCTTTTTTGTTGGGTGACGGCTAGCCGCGGACCACTAATTCACCAAAGGTACCGCAACCGGCGCAGCTGTTTACATGGCGCATCCGGCCGACCTTGCACGCAGCGCAAACCGTAGCGCTGGCTGCCCGCGGCGCCGGGTGCGCGCTGGGACGGCCGACGCTGGAACTATCTGGCCGCGTTTGAGACCAGCCGGGTTCCAGACGTGTGACGATGGGGATCGGGAGGTTGCTAAGCCGTTGAAAAACAGCGCTAGAAAATGGCGCGAGAGACGGGACTCGAACCCGCGGCCTCCGCCGTGACAGGGCGGCGCTCTAACCAACTGAGCTACTCCCGCGGATGCGTAATCACGTCTTGATCCGCGCAGAAGCGACGACTTAAAGGCCCTCCCCATTTTAGTCAAGGACGTTGCGAATCCCCGCGCCAAATGGGGGTTTTTGCGATGCCGATGCGAATAATGGCCTATTTGCAGGCAAAACAGCGTAGGCACCCGCCACCCGAATCGTTTAAGGCCTGATACGTCTAGGTTTCCGGTAAAGCCATTCACCACCGAGGAGAGCCAAATATGGCGAAGAAAGCAGCGTCTCCAGCCACGATCACGCTGAAGCATCTGGCGGCGGCGATCGCCGAGGACCAGGAATTGTCCAAGAAGCAGGCTGAATCTATTCTGAGCGACATCGTCGCCATGATCACCAAGCACCTGAAAAAGGGCGAGCGCATCCGCATCGTCGGGCTCGGCATTCTCCAGGTTCGCAAGCGCGCCGCCCGCATGGGCCGCAACCCCGCCACCGGCGAAGCGATCCAGATCAAGGCCAGCAAGAAGGTTGCCTTCCGCGCGGCCAAGGAACTCAAGGAAGCCGTCTAGGGCCTGATCGGTTCTGATTGAATCAGAACCGAAGCTCTAGATTTTTGTTTTGACGCGTTTTCTTCACGCGAACCGGGTATCCACTTCGCTCGAAAACGCTTCTAACCGACGCGTTTTCCAATTCGACATTGAAGCGCCGTTCCGGGGGCCCGGAATGGCGCCTTTCTGTTATAGAGCGCGCTCGTTTCTCATGCTGTTGCGGTTGTCATGGCTTCATCACTTCCATTCACCCATACCGTCACCGAACGCTTCCTGCGTTATGTCGTGATCGATACCCAGTCGGATCCGGCGTCGCCGACCTGCCCATCCACCGAGAAGCAAAAGGATCTCGGCCGCGTGCTGGCAGCCGAATTGCTGGCGATGGGCCTCGCCGACGCCCATCTCGACGAGCACGGCTATGTCTACGCGACCATCCCGGCCAACACCGACAAAAAGGTCCCGGTGATCTGCTTCTGCTCGCATATGGACACCTCACCGGATTGCTCGGGCAAGGACGTCAAGCCGCAGCTCGTGCGCAACTACCGTGGCGGCGACCTCGTGCTGCCGGCGGATACGACGCAGGTCATTCGCTTCGCGGATCATCCGGCACTGGCCGACCAGATCGGCAACGACATCGTCACATCAGACGGCACCACGCTGCTCGGCGCGGACAACAAGGCCGGTCTGGCCGAGATCATAGATGCCGCGCGGTTCCTGATTGACAATCCGCAAGTGAAGCACGGCGCCATCAAGATCCTGTTCACGCCCGACGAGGAGATCGGCCGCGGCGTCGACAAGGTCGATTTGAAAAAGCTCGGCGCCGATTTCGCCTACACGATGGACGGCGAGACCGCGGGGAATATCGAGGACGAGACGTTCTCCGCCGACGGCGCCACCATCACCATCGAGGGCGTCAGCACCCATCCCGGTTTTGCCAAGGGCAAGATGGAGCACGCGATCAAGATCGCCGCGGCCATCGTCGATCGCCTGCCGAAAGAAACCTGCTCGCCGGAGACCACCGAGGGCAAGCAAGGTTTCCTGCATCCGATCGGTATTTCCGGTGCACTGGAAAAAGCCACCGTCGGCTTCATCGTGCGCGACTTCACCGACGAGGGCCTGAAGGAGAAAGAGGCGCTGCTGGAAGGCATCGTCAAGAACGTGATGAAGGACTATCCGCGCTCGACCTGGCGGATGGAGGTCAAGCACCAGTACCGCAACATGAAGCAGGTGATCGACCGCCACCCCGAGATCGTCGACCATGCGATCGAAGCGATCCGCCGCGCCGGGCTGAAGCCGGTACGCTCTTCGATCCGCGGCGGCACCGACGGCTCGCGGCTGTCATTCATGGGGCTGCCCTGCCCCAACATCTTTGCCGGCGAGCACGCCTTCCACTCAAGGCTGGAATGGGTCAGCGTTCAGGACATGGAAGCGGCCGTGCGGACGATCGTGCATCTGGCGACGATTTGGGAAGAGCGGTCATAACCGCGGGTCCAAACAAAAACTCGCAAAACAACCCCATGCACAGTAGAGATTGTGTTCGCTCATCACCCGAACCCACAAGATATAGCGTAGCTAGCCGGCCCGCGCCGTCACGATCCAGATCGAACTTGGGAAGCACCACCGTGTCGCCCCTGGCGAGCGGCGCCAGGGGCGCTGTGGAAACCGTCGGTTGCAAGCTGGGCGACTTCGCAAGCCTGCCGCTTGGGGGTCACCGACAACGAATGAAAACTGGTCGAACCGTTGATCCCACCAGGCACGTGAGAGGAAAACACGTCGCAAAGTAACACACGTCGCAGAGTGACGCCCGTCACGATGTCTAGACGGTACGAGTCGTAGCCTCATGACCAGAGACGAAGGGGAATCCTCCCCTTCGCTGTAAACCGGAGACGACAATGAACCGTGACCTCCTCAATGACGACCAGCTTTCGATCGTTAACGGCGGCAAGTGGGTGAGACACCCAGAGCCCCCATGGTGGCCAAAACACGATATAGCCGACCGCCTCTTCGTTAAGTATGCAAAAGCGATTGACGCGCCTCATCTGTTCTAACCTGGGCGACACGCAACAGGGCGCCGCCTGGTGACCAATCTCGGCGGCAAAAGAACAGGGAGCGCGACGGCGACAACGCCGCGCTCTCATTCTGCCGCCGTAAAAGGACAAAGCGGCGGCGGGACTCAAATTTGAAGGCGGCGCAGCTACACGAGGAAACGCCAGCGGCACTACCACCATTATCGCCAAGCGGTCAGGAGGACCGGCGTGCCGGAACGGTTACGGCATCGATCCATCGAACGCGCCAACGTGGAAACGACCGGCCGCAATCGCACGCGTCGCGATTGCCGGTGGGCCCCACAGCGACGGCGGTGTTAAATCTGCCCATGAGTTTCTAGGCCCGCGCCGTCACGATCCAGATCGAACCCGGGAGCACCACCGTGTCGCCCTTGGCGAGCGGCGCCAGCGCTTCGCGCAGCGAGTTGATGGCCGCGGTGCGGAGTTCGGCCGGCTGGCCTTCCAGTGCGCGATGGGTGGGGCCGATTTCAAGCGCACTTTGCACGGCGGCATCGAGACCGCGTCCGATCGCAATATCCATCGACAGCGGGCATGCTTCCATCGCGATGCCGGTAAAGCCGGCGCCGCCGAGAATCCGGTGCACGCGCTCTTCCGAGGCGAAGGCGAACGGGCCCGGATCTTCCGGTCCCTGCGGCGGCAATTTCGGCACGTGCTTGTAGACCGCCATCAGCGGCGCGATCATCCAGGGGTTTTCGCGCGGCTCGCGCCAACAGGCGAACGCCAGCCGGCCCGACGGCCGCAGCGCCTTGCGCATATTCGCAAACGACACCACCGGATCGGCAAAGAACATCACGCCGAAGCGCGAGACCAGCATGTCAAAACT
The DNA here is from genome assembly GCA_013695565.1 of Bradyrhizobium sp. Lineage (GTDB taxonomy): Bacteria > Pseudomonadota > Alphaproteobacteria > Rhizobiales > Xanthobacteraceae > Bradyrhizobium. The sequence goes on along the minus strand of JACDAG010000162.1, from coordinate 3,615 downwards.
GGCGGAATCGAAGGGATAGACGGTGGCGTCAGCCTGTACGAAATCAACCGGCAAATCCTTCGGCGCACTCGCCCGCGCCCGTGCCAGCATCGGGCCTGATATGTCGACGCCCAACGCATGGCCTGATGGCGCGACCTTCTCCGCGAAGCCGATCGTGGTGACGCCGCTGCCGCAGCCGATATCGATCACCCGCTCGCCCGGTTTGGGTTTCGCGCGGTCGATCAGGAGGTCGGCGACGGGTCCAAGCAGGATGTCCTGTGCAGCTTGCCGGTCGGCCCAGCGCTGGCCGGCGGGGCCATTCCAATAGGCGATCTGGTCGGCGTTTTGTTCGTGGCCAGTGGGGATGTTCATGTGGGAAACTTTCTGAAGGTCCGCCTTCGCTCTTCGAGCTACGGCGAGACAGCCTTCGCGCGGCTGACTTGCCCAGCCGTGCGCAATGCGCGAAGGCTGGTAGGCGATGACGGACTCGAACCGCCGACATCTTCCGTGTAAAGGAAGCGCTCTACCAACTGAGCTAATCGCCCTCAAGCCGCCTCTTTAGCCCTGCCCGCCCCTTTGGCGCAAGGTCGGATCCCTTCAATCCATCGCGCGCGCCGGCAATCCCTTGAGGTCGTGAATCCAGGGTGCGGCGGAGCGGCACCAGATTTGCCGCATCGGCTTCAATTGATCGCGCTGCCGGATGCTGCCCCAGCGGATACCCCAATCGTCCGGCCCGCCGTCGCCGCTGGTGAACAGCGGGGAACCGCATTCCGAACAGAAATGCTGAAACCGGGTCCGGCCATTGTCGCCGGTCTTGGCGTAGACCTTCGCAGGTTCGCCCGTCATCCGGACGTCCTCGCCAGAGCAAATGACGGTTACCCGATACGGCGAGCCCGTCAGGCTCTGGCAGTCCGTGCAATGACAGACCGACACCTTCGCAGGATCAATGTCGGCCTGATACCGCACCCGCCCGCAATGACATTGCCCGTCGATTTTCATGACAGTTCAACGCCGCTCGCCGAGCGGGGTTCACGGCGAGCCACGAACCGCACGAACAAAACGGCGCCCGAAGGCGCCGTTTATCATATTAAGAAGAGATCGCTCAGTGCGCCGTCAGGCCGCCGGCATCGTCCGCGGTGTCGGACTTGACCGGCACCTTGGTGTCCTCTTCCCAGACGATCGGCACCGGAGTGCGAACCAACGCCCTGGGGAGGACGTCGTCGAGCCGGGCGACCGGGATGATCTCCATCCCGCCCTTGATCGCATCGGAAATCTCCGTGAGATCCTTGGCGTTATCCTCGGGGATCAGCACCGTCTTGATGCCGCCGCGTGCGGCCGCCAGCAGTTTCTCCTTCAGCCCGCCGATCGGCAGCACCCTGCCCCGCAGCGTGATCTCGCCGGTCATGGCGACATCGTGCCGGACCGGAATCCCGGTCATGACCGAGATAATGGCGGTCGCCATCGCGACACCCGCCGACGGTCCGTCCTTCGGGGTCGCCCCTTCGGGAACGTGGACGTGGATGTCGCGGCGGTCGAACAAAGGCGGCTCGATGCCGTAGACGATCGCCCGCGAGCGGACGTAGGACGCCGCCGCCGAGATCGACTCCTTCATGACGTCGCGCAGATTGCCCGTCACCGTCATCTTGCCCTTGCCGGGCATCATGACGCCTTCGATGGTGAGCAGTTCGCCACCGACATCGGTCCAGGCCAGACCCGTCACGATGCCGACCTGCGGCTCGCTCTCGATCTCGCCGTAGCGGTACTTCGGCACACCGAGGAATTCCTCGAGGGATTTCTCGGTGACCTTGACCGACTTCTTCTTGGACATCATCAGCTCCTTCACCGCCTTGCGGGCGAGTGTGGAGAGCTCACGTTCCAGATTACGCACGCCCGCTTCGCGGGTGTAGCGGCGGATCATCAAGAGCAAAGCATCGTCGTCGATCGACCATTCCTTGGAGTCGAGGCCATGCTTGGCGATGGCGTTCGGGATCAGATGCTTGCGCGCGATCTCGACCTTCTCGTTCTCGGTATAGCCGGCGATCCGGATGATCTCCATGCGGTCCATCAGCGGGCCCGGAATATTGAGCGTATTCGCGGTGGTGATGAACATCACGTTCGACAGATCGTAATCGACCTCCAGATAGTGGTCGGCGAAGGTGCCGTTCTGCTCGGGATCGAGAACCTCAAGCAGCGCAGACGACGGATCGCCGCGGAAATCGGCGCCCATCTTGTCGATCTCGTCGAGCAGGAACAGCGGATTCGAGGTCTTCGCCTTCCGCATCGACTGGATGATCTTGCCGGGCATCGAGCCGATATAGGTGCGGCGGTGACCGCGGATCTCGGCCTCGTCGCGCACGCCGCCGAGCGACACGCGCACGAACTCACGGCCGGTCGCCTTCGCGATCGACTTGCCGAGCGAGGTCTTGCCGACGCCGGGAGGTCCGACCAGGCACAGGATCGGTCCGGTCAGCTTGTTGGCGCGCGACTGCACGGCGAGATACTCGACGATGCGGTCCTTGACCTTCTCAAGCCCGTAATGATCGTTATCCAGAACCTCCTGCGCGGCCACGAGGTCCTTCTTGACCTTGGACTTCTTGTTCCACGGGATCGACAGCAGCCAGTCGAGATAGTTGCGCACGACGGTGGCTTCCGCGGACATCGGCGACATCTGGCGCAGCTTCTTCAGCTCGTGCTGCGCCTTCTCCCGCGCTTCCTTGGAAAGCTTGGTCTTGGCAATCTTCTCTTCGAGATCAGCGAGCTCATCGCGACCTTCGTCGTCGCCGAGCTCCTTCTGGATCGCCTTCATCTGCTCGTTCAGATAATACTCGCGCTGGGTCTTCTCCATCTGGCGCTTGACGCGCGAGCGGATCCGCTTCTCGACCTGCAACACCGAGATTTCGCTCTCCATCAGGCCCAGTACCTTTTCCAGGCGCTGCGTGACGGACAACGTCTCCAGGATGCCCTGGCGATCGGCGATCTTGACGGCGAGATGCTGGGCGACCTGATCGCTCAGCTTGGCGAAGTCAGTGATGGCCTGAACCACGCCGACGACTTCGGCTGAAATTTTCTTGTTCAGCTTCACATAGCTTTCGAAATCGGACACCACCGAGCGCGACAGCGCCTCGGCCTCGACGGAGGTCGCATCGGTGTCGGCGAGCGCGATCGCGGTGGCTTCATAATATTCGCTGCGGTCGGAATATTTCTCGACGCGTGCGCGCTCGAGCCCTTCGACCAGCACCTTGACGGTGCCGTCGGGCAATTTCAGCAGTTGCAGCACGCTGGCAAGCGTGCCGATTTCATAGATCGAATCCGGGCTCGGATCATCATCCGACGCGTTCTTCTGGGTCGCCAGCATAATCAGCGCATCGCTCTTCATGACCTCTTCGAGCGCGCGGATCGATTTTTCGCGGCCGACGAACAGCGGCACGATCATATGCGGAAAGACCACGATGTCGCGGAGCGGCAGCACCGGGTAGGAGTGGCTTTCACCGTGAACGATAGATGGCCGGGGTTTAGCAGCAGTCATGGCCTGGTCCTTTTGTTGTGCCCCCTTGCACGCAGCCCGCCCGTTTGCGCAACCGCCACAAGGTGCCGAGATTCCAGATAATCGGCCCGTCAGGGCCTACTCGTCCGGAT
>JACDAG010000157.1 GCA_013695565.1 Bradyrhizobium sp. | reverse complement strand
CCAGCGGCGGCGAAGCAATATAAAATAACCACATAGACGGCGAATTGCGGACCGAGCTTCTCCCAGAAATGCGCTGATCGCTCCGACAGCGGCCATTCCGCAGGACCGAGCGCGTTGAGCAATTGCGCCTTGCGCTGCTGGTAGCCGGTCTGCCCGGTGATATCGCGCAGGAATTTGCGGCGGTAGCTCATCTTCGTGATCGGAAACGGCGCCGACAGAATGAGGTCAGGATCGTCTTCCTGCTGGGTGCGCGCATGATGCTGCAGATGGTAACGGCGATAGGCGCGGGTCTCGGCGAAGACCGGATAGGCGCAGAACCACTGGCTCAAGGTCAGATTGGTTTTCTCGTCGGCCGACAGGCAGCCATGCGCGCCGTCATGCATCAGGATCGCGAGCCCGAGCTGGCGCGAGCCGATGATGCCGATAGCCAGCAGAAACGTCAGCGGATTGGGCCACCACGCCACCAGCGCGATCGAGCCTATGATCAACGCCCAGGCATGCGCGATCATGCCGGCACCTTTCCAGGTCGAGCGCTGACGCACCGCGATCAATTCATCCTCAGACAGGAAATCACGGGCACGCATGCGAAGCGCGGTCATGATGAAGTCTCCCCTTCGGGTGAATTCGACGTGTTGGGATTGCCGACCAGGCGCAGGCGGGCGCTGTCGCTGACCGGTTTTGCCGTCGCCTGCTCACCGAGCACGCGCAGCATCTCGCTAGATAATTCGTCGGCCGAGCGGCCCATGGCATAGCCCTCGACCATCACTCCGATCGCGACCGCCCAGAATCGCCGCGAGGTCGGGTCGGGATCGCGTAGCGTGTTCCAGCCGTGCCGCTCGATCTGGCCGGCATAGGCGCGCAGACCCTCGCCGTGCAGCCGCTCGATGGTGCGCTCGACCAATGGCGCCAGATCCTGGCGGCGGCGCGTCAACGTCAGCGCTTCGGCAAAGAAGGCCACCGAATCCGTTGATGTCACGCATCCCACCAGCGCGCGTGTGTAATCGCGCGGCGTATGCGCTATCAGCGCCGCCTGCTCGGCCGCACGGGCGACATAGAGCATGTCGCGGCAGGCGGCTTCGACGAACAGCGCTTCCTTGGTGCGGAAGTAATAAGTGATCTGGCTCGGAAACGCGTTCGCGGCGGCAGCGATGTCGGAGATCGAGGTCCCGGACAGGCCGCTTTCCCTGAACAACCGGCTGGCTCCATCCAGCAGGCGCGAACGCATCTGGCGCCCGGCCGAGCGCGTGGCGCGGGCGGCGTGTTTGGGGTCGCCCGACAGCAGTTCGGCTGAAACGACAGACTTGGGAGCCATTTTGCCCTCTCGCCTATTCTTTGTATGATATACAAACAAATATGTCAACCGGGCGTCGCCGCAGCGCCTTGCGGACCGGCCGTGAACCGGCCAAATCCCCGCATCAACGCTTGCCAGCGGGCTCAAAATCCTTATAACCCGCGCATCCGAGGATCCCGGCCGGGAGCTGAACGGACGGTCTCAGCAATCTCACCTTTCGGCGATGTTGATGTGGCAGGGCCAGTTGGCCCGTCGTCCCGTGCTTCCGCCTTCTGAGCAATATCGAGTCCTTTCCGAAGGTCTCGAAGGGCTTGCCGCCGGGAACCGCGCTAACACAGGAAAGGACACCCATGCCTCTTTATGAGCATGTTTTTCTCGCGCGTCAGGATGCGAGCACCCAGCAGGTCGAAGAGCTGACCACCCAGATGACGGGCATCGTCGAAGGGCTCGGCGGCAAGATCACCAAGACCGAGAACTGGGGCGTGCGCTCCCTCACCTACCGCATGAACAAGAATCGCAAAGCACACTTCGTGCTGATGAACATCGATGCGCCCTCGGCCGCGGTCACCGAGATCGAGCGGCAGGAGCGGATCAGCGAAGACGTGATCCGCTATCTCACCGTCCGCGTCGAAGAGCACGAGGAAGGTCCGTCAGCCATGATGCGCAAGGCCGATCGTGATCGCGAACGTGACGATCGCGGCGGCGGTTTCCGCGGTGACCGCGAAGGCGGGTTCCGTGGCGATCGCGAAGGCGGTGGCTTCCGCGGTGGCGAAGGTGGCGGCTTCCGTGGCGACCGTGGCCCGCGCCGGCCGCGTGACGACGAAGCAACCGCAGCGGTTGAGGAGTAAGAATCATGGCTGAAGCTGGTGCACGCCGTCCGTTTTTCCGCCGCCGCAAGACCTGCCCGTTCACGGGTCCGAACGCGCCGAAGATCGACTACAAGGATTCCAAGCTGTTGATGAGGTATGTCTCCGAGCGCGGCAAGATTGTACCGAGCCGCATTACTGCTGTCTCCGCCAAGAAGCAGCGCGAACTCGCGCGCGCAGTCAAGCGCTCGCGTTTCCTCGGCTTGCTGCCTTACGTCATTCGCTAAACGAACATCGTCCGCGGCGCCGCGCCGCGGATATAACTTCATGAGGCTTCCGGTCGTCCGGTTGCCGATGGTTGGGGCTCAGGCCTCTAACCGCTCGAAAGGAGCGGGACAGCTGATGATTGCGACGCTTCTCATTGGATTGGCGGCCGGCTGCGCGTCGGCATTGATGTTCGCTTCAATCATCTCCGGCGCGCTGATCTCCTTGATCCTGTTTTACCTGGCGCCGCTACCATTGATGGTCGCCGCGCTGGGATGGGGACCGTTCGGCGCGGCCGCCGGCGGAGTCACTGCAGCTTTCGGCCTCGGCTCTCTTTTCGGCCTGCCCTATTGCATGGCCTTCGCTCTGACGATCGCGATTCCGGCGTGGTGGCTGGGGCATCTCGCCTTGCTTGGCAAGCCGGCGGCATCCGGCGTTTCCCTGAACAACAACAGTGCGCCAACCGCGCTGGTGATGGAATGGTATCCGATCGGCCGCATCCTGCTTTGGATCGCGGGGTTTGCCGCGCTGACCACGGCGGCCGCGCTGCTTACCCTCGGCAATGACAGCGCGAGCATCTTGAGCGCGCTGCGGAGGGGATTGCTGCGTATGATCGGCGGTCGCGACGGATCGTTGGTCAACGACCAAACCGAGCAGTGGGTCGGTGCTTTGGTGACGATTGCACCTGCGGCCGCTGCCATCGTGGCCATGATGACGTTGACGTTCAATCTCTGGATTGCCGCCAGGATTACCGC
>JACDAG010000155.1 GCA_013695565.1 Bradyrhizobium sp. | reverse complement strand
GGTCGAGATCGAGGCCATCGCCGTCGTCGACTGACTTTGGGTGATTGCTACGGATCGGGAAACGTCACCGCCTCGACGCGGTTGCCATCAGGGTCGACCACGAACGCCGCGTAGTATTTCACGCGGTCGTGCGGGCGCAGGCCCGGCGCGCCGTCGGAGCGGCCGCCTGTGCTGAGCGCCGCGGCGTGAAACGCATCGACAGCCCCAGTGGACCGTGCGCGAAGGCAGATGTGGACGCCGCTCTCCGGTGCGACTGGCGGCATGCCGGCGCGCAGGTTGATCCAGAATTCGGGATAGGCCTTGCCGAAACCGATGGTCGCGGGACGCGTCACCAGTTTCGTCAGGCCGAGCGTCGCCAGTGTCGCTTCATAGAAGCGGGCGGCCCGTTCGAGATCAGCAACGCCGACGGAGATGTGGTCGAGCATGAGATTTCTCCACATCGGTGCCCCGAAGTTAATCCGTCATTCCGGGATGGTCCGAAGGACCAGACCCGGAATCTCGAGATTCCGGGTTCGCTTCGCGCCCCGGAATGACAGCGAGCCTCACACCGGCGCGCCTGACTTCACCAGCTTGTAGACCACCGAATCCATCAGCGCCTGGAACGAGGCATCGATGATGTTCGGCGACACCCCGATCGTGGTCCAGCTCTCGCCGTTTTCATCCTCGCTCTCGATCAGCACCCGCGTCACCGCCTCGGTGCCGCCATTGAGGATACGGACGCGGTAATCGATCAGCCTCAGGCCTTCGATATATTTCTGGTATTTGCCGAGGTCCTTGCGCAGGGCGACGTCGAGCGCGTTGACGGGACCGTTGCCTTCCGCGGCCGAGATCAGCCGCTCGCCGGCGACATCGACCTTCACCACCGCGAGCGCCACCGTGACGCGCTGGCCGTTGGAATTGTAGCGCTGCTCGACATTGACGTCGAACTGCTCGACCCGGAAATATTCGGGAACGCGGCCGAGCGTGCGCCGCGCCAAGAGATCGAACGAGGCGTTGGCGGACTCGTAGGCGTAACCCGCCGCCTCCCGCTCCTTCAATTCATCGACCAGCCGCGCCAGCTTCGGATCGCTCTTCTCGTAAGGGATGCCGGCACGATCGAGTTCAGCCATCACATTGGAACGCCCGGCCTGATCGGACACCAGCACCTTGCGAAGATTGCCGACGGTTTCCGGCAACACGTGCTCATAACTATGCGGATCTTTCATCATCGCCGAGGCATGAATGCCTGCCTTGGTGACGAAGGCGCTTTCGCCGACATAGGCCGCATGCCGATTCGGCGCACGGTTCAGCATATCGTCGAGCGTCCGCGACACCTTCATCAGCGTCGCCATCTTTTCGGCGCTCACACCGATCTCCAAGGCGTCGGAAAATTCGTTCTTCAGCCGCAAGGTCGGGATCAGCGAACACAGATTGGCGTTGCCGCAGCGTTCGCCGAGCCCGTTCAGCGTGCCCTGGATCTGGCGCGCGCCGGCGCGCACCGCCGCGAGGGAATTGGCGACCGCCTGCTCGGTGTCGTTATGGGCGTGGATGCCGAGATGAGCGCCGGGGATGTACTTGAGGACATCACCGACGATGGTCTCGACTTCATGCGGCATGGTGCCGCCATTGGTGTCGCACAGCACCACCCAGCGCGCGCCGGACTCGTAAGCGGCCCTGGCGCAGGCCAGCGCGAACTCGGAATTCTCCTTGTAGCCATCGAAGAAGTGCTCGCAATCGACCATCACCTCGCGCCCCGCGGCCTTCGCAGCACTGACGCTGTCGCGGATCGAGGCGAGGTTTTCCTCGTTGGTGGTCTCGAGCGCGACGCGGACCTGATAGGCGGAGGCTTTCGCGACAAAGCAGATCGCGTCGGCCTTGGCTTCGATCAGCGCCGCCAGTCCCGGATCGTTGGAGGCCGAGCGGCCGGGACGGCGCGTCATGCCGAACGCGGTGAAGCGCGCATGGTCGAGTTTTGGTTTGGTCGCAAAGAACTCGGTGTCGGTCGGATTGGCGCCGGGATAGCCGCCCTCGACATAATCGAGCCCGAACTCATCCAGCATCCGCGCGATCGAGATCTTGTCCTCGAGCGAGAAGTCGACGCCCGGCGTTTGCTGGCCGTCGCGCAACGTCGTAT
>JACDAG010000144.1 GCA_013695565.1 Bradyrhizobium sp. | reverse complement strand
GAGCCAGCCCTTGAAATTGGGTTTTCGTTTTTCGGAGAAGGCGGCGCGCGACTCGATCAAATCACTCTTGTCGCCATGATCATGCAGCCTGGCGGCGAGCGCCCTTTGCGCCTCGGATGCCTCCGGCCGCATCTGGCGCATCATGTGAATCGTGTTGACGCGCGAGGCCGGCGGCAGTGAGAGCAGATGCTCCGCCATTCCCATCGCGGTCGGAATCAGGTCGGCCTGCGGCACGACCCGATTGAGGAAACCGACCTGATAAAACCGCTCGGCCGTAAATCGGAAGCCGAGCGCCATCTCCATCGCGACCGGGTAGGGGACATTGGCCAGATGGCCATGATTGTAACCGCCGAGCAACCAGCGCTTGGCCTCGGACACCTCGAACAACGCCTCCGGAACGGCGACGCGCAAATCGGTACGCTCCACCAGCATGAAGCCGCCGCCCATCGCGAAACCGTTGATGGCGGCAATCACCGGCTTCTCCAGCGAGCCGTCCATGAACGGATCCGGGATCGTCGGTCTGACGCCGCCGGGAGTTCCTTTCGCCAGCGACTCTTTCATGTCCTCCCCGGCGCAGAACGCGCGGCCGGCGCCGGTGAAGATCGCGACCTCCAACTCCTTCGAAGCACGGAACTCGGTCCAGGTTTCGGCCAGTTTCTGACGCAACTCGGTATTGAGCGCATTGAGGCTTTCGGGTCTGTTCATGCGCACGATGAGGACTTGCCCGTTGCGTTCTGTTTCGACGACAGCCATGGGTTTCCTCTTTTTTGAGTTGGTGCGGTTCAATGCTGCGACTGGCAGGACTGGCTTGATGAGCTATTAGCTCTCTCTTGTGGTTCGTCCAGACATATCAGCATGCCTAATTCAAACAAGAGACGGCGAGCGAAAGCCGCGCGGGCCATCGGAAAACGCTGTTGCTGCGAGCGCGTCGGCTTTACTGCGGCGTAATGCCGGCATCCTTGATGACGCGGCGATGCTCGGCGCACTGGGACGTCCGCACGAATTGAAGTTGCACGTCAAGGGCGCCCTGAAGAACGGTGTGACCAAGGACGAGATCAAGGAGATCCTGCTTCAGGTCGGCGTCTATTGCGGCATCCCTTCCGGAATCGATGCCTTCCGGAACGCGCGCGAGGCATTCAATGAAGTTGAAGAGAAAAAGTGAGATGTCAGCTTGTAGGGCATAGCGTGGCTGACCAGGTATAGGAACTCCGCCATCGCCGCGGCGTGGGCTGAGGGGCGCCTTGTCGTCGAGACCGACGAGCGCCTCGTCGGCGTGACGCAGTCGCAGATCATGCGCGGCGTATTTTCCGAGTGGGCGGCAGGCGTGATTTCAGCGGAGCGGCTGGCCGAGGAAACCCGCTACGGAAACGCGCTAACTTCTTTTGAGTATGCCGCTTTATGGCTGGCATTTGAGCTTCGGCCGAGGCGGCGCATGTTCGGCCTGCTCGGTGCAGCCGCGCTCTCCGCACATAACTGGCCCGCAAAAATGAGACGCTTGGATATTGGCGGCTTGGGCTTTGATCGGCAGCTTTCCTGAAAGCGCCCGCGAGGGGCGCGTTACGAGACGCACATGAGGAAGGTCCGGCGTGGTTGCCGGATTCTCCCTTCCGCGTCACAGGGAGGATCAACAATGCGCAAGTCTTTGCTTGGCGCCGTCGCGGTGGCCGCCCTTATGCTGCCCGGCGCAGCGCTCGCCCAGAGCGGCACCATCAAGATCGGCATTCTGGTGGCGCTGGAAGGCGCCTTCGCGACCGGTGGCCAGGATGGTGTCCGAAATGTCGAGCTGGCCCTCAAACAGGTGAACAACTCCATTGCCGGCAAGAAGGTTGAAACCGTCGTCGCTCCGACGGATACCAAACCCGACACAACGGTCCGTATGGCCCGCAAGCTTATTGAGCAGGACAAGGTCGACTTCATCATCGGCCCGCTTTCCGGCTCGGAAGGCATCGCCATGCGCGACTTCGCCAAGACCATCCCCGACAAGGTGGTGATCAACGGCATTTCCGGCGCGCTCGAGACGACATGGGTCGATCCCGCCCCGAACTTCTACCGCTTCAACCTCGACGGCTCGCAATGGGGATTTGGCCTCGGCGGCTACGTCGTGAAGACGAAGGGCTGGAAGAAGGTGGCAACGATCGCAGCCGATTACTCGTTCGGCTACACGAACTTCATGGGATTTGCGGTGGATTACTGCAAGTCGGGCGGCGACATCGTTCAGCGGTTCTGGCAGCCGCTCGGCCAATCGGACTTCGGCGGGATCATCGCGCAGCTGCCGGACAATGTGGATGCGATCTACCTGGGCCTTGGCGGCACGGATGCGATCAACTTCCTCAATCAATACCAGCAGGCCGGTGAAAAGACCCGCCTGATCGGCGGCACCATCATGGCCGACCAGACGGTTCTGACGGCGAAAGGTAAAGCGAAAGACGTGCTGAAGGGCACGCCGACCTCCGG
>JACDAG010000134.1 GCA_013695565.1 Bradyrhizobium sp. | reverse complement strand
TGCAAAGGTGCCCGACAGGATTTTTTCAAACCCGTTCACGGCGTCGGCAATCGGCAGCACCTCGTAGGGGAAGCCAAGCGCGGTCGCGAGCTTGGCCGCATCGTCGAGCGATTCCTGTGCGGTGAAGCGAAACGGCAGCATCACGCCGCGCAATCTGTCTGCACCGAGGGCATCGACTGCGATCGCCGCACACAACGCCGAATCGATGCCGCCGGAGACGCCGAGCAGCACGCCGGGAAAACCGTTCTTGCGGACGTAGTCGCGCAGGCCGAGCACGCAAGCCGCGTAATCGCCCTTGTCGCCCTCAATCAGCGGCACCACCGGTCCATTGCAGCGCCAGCCATCCGCGCTCTTGGTCCAAACCAGCGTCGTGATGTTTTCCTCGAACGCCGGCAGCTGCGCCGCCACCGACAGATCAGCGTTGAGCGCGAACGACGCGCCGTCGAACACCAGTTCGTCCTGGCCGCCGATCTGGTTCAGATAGACCAGCGGCAGCCCGCTCTCGGTGACACGAGCGACCGCGATCGACAGCCGCAGATCGTTCTTGTCGCGGGCGTAAGGCGAGCCGTTCGGCACGACAAGGATTTCCGCGCCGGTCTCGGCGAGACACTCGACGACGTTTTCGTATTCCTCCGATTCTTCGAGCCAGATGTCTTCGCAGATGGGAACGCCGACGCGAATCCCCTTCACCGTCACCGGCCCCGCGGCGGGACCGCGCGCGAACAGGCGCTTTTCGTCGAACACGCCGTAATTCGGCAGATTGGCCTTGAAGCGAAGTGCTGTGATGCGGCCGTCATCGAGCAGCGCGCAGGCGTTATAGAGTTTGCCGTCCTCGACCCACGGCGTGCCGATCAGGACAGCCGGCCCGCCGCCCGCGGTCTCGCGCGCCAGTTCCTCGACCGCCGAACGGCAGGCCGCCTGGAATGCCGGCTTCAGCACCAGATCTTCCGGCGGGTAGCCGCAGAGGAACAATTCCGGCAGCACCAGCAGATCGGCGCCATCGGCTTTCGCCCTCTCACGCGCAGCGCGCGCTTTCGTGGCGTTGCCGGGGACATCGCCCACCGTCGGGTTTAACTGGGCCAGCGTAATCGTGAATCTCGGTTCGCTCATACGCCAATGGTGCCCTGCACAAGCCGAAACTTCAATCGGCGCCTTTAGAACGCGCCTATGCGTTCGGCGATGGCAAACAGCCAGAAGGCGCCAGCCATCAAAAGCGCGACACCGACCGCGGCCGAACCCATGTCCTTGACCCGCCCGATCTGCGGATCGTGGTCGGTGGTGAGGCGGTCGGCGAGCTTTTCGATCGCGGTGTTCAGGAGCTCAACCACCAGCACGAACGCCACCGCAGCGACCAGCTCGACCCGGCGCATCATGGTGGCGCCGACCAGCCAGGCCAGCGGCACCGACAACGCCAGCGCAAACAATTCCTCGCGGACAGCCTGCTCCGACCGGATCGCGAAGGCGAGACCGTTACGCGTGTTGACCGTGGCCCGCCAGAGTCGCAGCAAATCTAAAAACCCGCTGCAGCCGGAATCGGTTTGACCTTGCCGGCGCGTTCCTGCTTCAGCAGTTCGGCGATCAGGAAAGCCATGTCGATCGATTGTTCGGCGTTCAGACGGGGATCGCAGACCGTGTGATAGCGGTCGTTGAGGTCCTCGTCGGTGATGGCGCGGGCGCCGCCGATGCATTCGGTGACGTCCTGCCCGGTCATTTCAAGATGAATGCCGCCGGCATGGGTGCCTTCCGCGGCATGGATCGCGAAGAACGACTTCACTTCCGACAGCACCCGGTCGAAGGGGCGGGTCTTGTAACCGGAGGTCGATGTGATGGTGTTGCCGTGCATCGGATCGCAGGACCAGACTACGACGCGCCCTTCCCGCTGCACTGCGCGGATCAGCGGCGCCAGATGATCGGCAACCTTGTCGGAGCCGAAGCGGTTGATCAGCGTGAGGCGTCCGGGCTCGTTGTCCGGATTGAGGATGTCGATCAGCTTCAGCAGTTCATCCGGCTTCAGCGACGGGCCGCATTTCAGGCCGATCGGATTCTTGATGCCGCGGAAATATTCGACATGGCCGTGATCGAGCTGGCGGGTACGGTCGCCGATCCAGATCATGTGGCCGGAGGTCGCGTACCAGTCGCCGGTCATGGAATCGACCCGCGTAAAAGCCTGCTCATAGCCGAGCAGCAGCGCCTCGTGGCTGGTGTAGAAATCGGTGGCGCGCAGCTCCGGATGGCTTTCGAGATCAAGCCCGCAGGCGCGCATGAAATTCAACGCGTCGGAGATGCGGTCGGCCAGTTCCTTGTAT
>JACDAG010000133.1 GCA_013695565.1 Bradyrhizobium sp. | reverse complement strand
GCCTAGGGCGGATCATCCAGCGGTGGTGCGGCAATCGCGATGCGCTCCCTCTCCCGCTTTCGGGCGAGGGTTGGGGTGGGGGTGCCTCCGCGAAACGTGCTGGTCGATGCGACAGACCTGTCGAGGTGATAGAGTTTCCCCACCCGGCGCTTCGCGCCGACCTCCCCCGCAAGCGGGAGAGGTGAACTGAGTCCTGAGCCGCATCGAATTCGATCAAATGGCATTACACTTCAGGAATCCCCCCACATGAATCGCGCTTCGATGGACCGTTTCATCGATACGATCGAATGGATCGCGGCGGCCTTTGTCGGCATCGTCGCCGCCAACATTTTCCTGGCCGTGCTGCTGCGCAACATCTTCAATTATTCGATCCCGGATTTCTTCGATATCGGGCGCATGATGCTCGGCATCCTGATCTTCTGGGGCATCGCGGCGACCAGCTACCGCGGCGGACACATCACCGTCGATCTGGTCTGGGCCAATGTCGGTCCGAAATACCAGCGAATGATCGACGTATTCGCCACGCTGGTTCTGCTGTTCGTGGTGGCGGTGCAGACCTGGACGCTGTTCGACAAGGTGCAGGGAACCTACAACGACAATGTCCTGACCTTCGACATGCGGATGCCGACCTGGCCGTTTTTCGCGATCGCGTGGGCCGGCGACGCCTCCGCGGTACTGCTGATCGCGATCCGCACCTACCGGCTGATCTTCCACCCGGAAGACATCCATGATGCCAAAGAAACGACGGTGGAGTAGGGCATCATGAGCACCGACGCCGTCGCCATCCTCGGATTTGTCGCGCTGTTCGCGCTGATGCTGCTGCGCGTGCCGGTCGGCATGGCGATGGGCCTCGTCGGCGTCACCGGCTTTGGTTATCTCGTCGGTTTTTCCCCGGCGCTGAAAATGGTCGGTCAGACCTCGATGCGCACGGTGACCGACTATACGTTCGGCGTGATTCCGATGTTCCTGCTGATGGGCGCCTTCGTCAGCAATTCCGGCATGAGCCGCGAACTGTTTCGCGCCGCCAATGGCTTTGTCGGCCATTTGCGCGGCGGTCTCGGCATCGCCACGGTCGCGGCCTGCGGCGGCTTTGCCGCGATTTGCGGCTCGTCGGTGGCCACCGCCGCGACATTTTCCGCCGTCGCCTATCCGGAAATGCGCCGTTTCGGCTATCCGCAATCCTTCGCCACCGGCGTGATCGCGGCCGGCGGTACGTTGGGCGCGATGCTGCCGCCGTCGACGGTGCTCGCGGTTTACGGCATCATCACCGAGCAGGACATCGGCAAGCTGTTCATGGCCGGTATCATTCCGGGCCTGCTCGCCATGGCGATGTACATGCTCACGATCACGCTGATCGGCTGGTTCCGGCCGGATTTTCTCCCGGTCGGTCCGCAGACCACCTGGCGCGAGCGCTTCGCCGCTCTGAAGAATATCTGGGCGCCGGTGCTGCTGTTTGTCTTCGTGATCGGAGGGCTGTACGGCCTGCCATTCCTGCCGCGCTTCACCCCGACAGAAGCCGGCGGCGTCGGCGCCACCGGCGCATTCCTGATCGGCGTGCTCACCGGGCGGCTCAACAAGGAGAAGATACTGGCCTCGCTGCTGCAGGCGACCCGTACCGCCGCGGCCGTCTTCACCGTGCTGATCGGCGCCTTGATCTTCGGCTATTTCCTTACGGTGACGCAGACCCCGCAAAAAGTCACGGAGCTGCTCACCAGCCTCGGCCTCGGTCCCTACGGCATCCTGGCGCTGATCATGGTGATGTATCTGGTGCTCGGCTGCCTGATGGATGCGATGGCGATGATCATCCTCACCGTGCCGATCATCTTTCCGGTCATCATGCATCTTGGTTTTGATCCGATCTGGTTCGGCGTCATCATCGTGATGACGGTCGAACTCGGCCTGATCCATCCGCCGGTCGGCATGAACGTCTTTGTCATCAAGAGCGTGGTCAAGGACGTCTCGTTCTCCACGATCTTCCGCGGCGTGATCCCGTTCGTCGTCACCGACCTGATCCGCCTGGTGATCCTGATTGCCTTTCCGATCCTGGCGCTCTGGCTGCCGCAACGCATGATGGGGTAGAGCATGATCCGGAAAAGTGGGTACCGGTTTTCCCTCGACAAACGCGGAGCGTTTGCTCGGAGATCATGCTCCAATAAAAGGGGCTTCCATGACGCCGCAGCTTGAGACCAGATATGTGTTCACCCTTACCGTCCGTATCGGCGAAGTGACGTCGGCCGGCGAGATCGGCCACGGCGTGCGGCGGATCATCCCGATCCTCGGCGGCGAGGTGAAGGGTGAGGGGATCAGCGGCAAGGTCTGCCCGTTCGGCGCCGACTTCCAGGTCATCCGCCCCAACGAGCTGATCGAACTGGAAGCCAAATACGCCTTCGAGACCGACGACGGCGCGACCGTCTACGTCGAAAACAGGGGCCTTCGCTTCGGGCCGGTCGATTTGCTGCAGAAGCTGAAGCGCGGCGAGCCGGTCGATCCCGAATTGATTTATTTTCGCACCGTGCCGAGGTTCGAGACCGGCAGCGAAA
>JACDAG010000721.1 GCA_013695565.1 Bradyrhizobium sp. | reverse complement strand
GACAAGATGCGGGGCAAGGTAAGCGCAGAAAACCTGTCGCTGTCCTAAGGCTTCGAAACGGTCGTTTCACGGAAGTACTGAAATGGATCGCGAGCCCGCTCGACCCCCAGGGGGTTGGGCGGGCTCTTGTATTTTGGGGCCATCAGGAAGCAGTGGCGATCGCTTCGTAAGATGTTGACAGAGAACTCTATAAAACAGAGTATTGGCGCTTAGTGCCGTTTGCGTCAGCGAATTGGATGGCGCAATGAACCTGGATCTGTCGTTGCGCGGTTGGGCAGATGCGCTCGCGTCCCAAGGGTTGGTTGCCTGGAGAAGCCGGGCGCCGCGTCTGGGGTTGTGCGTGATGATTGCCTGCTCCGCGTTTGGGGCAACCGGGCAGGGCCATGCAAATGAGCATGAGCAGCTCATTTCAATCCGCTTCATATGCGGACTTTCGCCAGCTGCAAATGCGCGAACCCGCCGCCGCGAAGGTCACGGTGGCAGCCACCCTGAGCTTTCCGGACGAGGCAAGGGACCGCTACCCCGCCGTCGTAGTCGTTCACACCATTGCCGGCTATCGCGACGCCAACGAAGGCCAGTATGCCGCCGAGCTGCGCAAGGCCGGCTTCGCCACGCTGACTTATGACAGCTTCGCTGCGCGCGGAACCACCGGCCTCGCACTGGCGCGTTCCGGCCCGGGCTTGTGGCCGAGCGGCGTAGCAGATGCCTATGCCGCGTTGCAGCTGCTGTCTGGCCATCCAAGGATCGACCCCGCTCGCGTAGCCATCGCCGGTTTCTCCTATGGCGGTGAACTGGCTCACCTTGCGGCTTTTGGGGTGCTTCGTGCCGCGCTCAATCCAGGCGACAACCGATTCGCCGCGCATGTCGCGTATTATCCGGCCGGGGTGTTTGGTGCAGTCGCCGAACCGTCGACCTACACCGGATCGCCGATCCTGATGTTGCTCGGTGAAAAGGACGACAATCTGCCGGTGATGAAAATCGGGAATTATCTGGCGTACGCGAAGGCAGCGAGGTCTCCGGTCCCGATCGAGCGCATAACCTATCCGGACGCCTACCACGCGTGGACGGTTCCCAGTTTGACGAGCTTGCGCTTCTATCCGGAATACCCGAGCACGAAAAAATGTCCGCTCATCCTGCTCGGATCAGGGCGGCCTGCCTTGCTTGTCGATGGCCAATTGATGCCCTTTGACCCCGGTACCTTCGGTGCATGCATGGCGCAGGCGCCGGGCTACTCCATGGTTTATGATGCGTCCGTTCGTACGAAGTCGGCCGCCGATTCGATTGGATTCCTGAAACGGCATCTGCTCCAGCCCTGACATTTCCGGCCAAACCGGGCAAGGCGACTGTTCCGACGCAAATACCTGCTCGAATTCGACGTTTTCTGGCCTCCGCGGCGTTGCGCCGGGGAGACGATTTTGGCATGGTCCCGCCGATTTGAGGCCGCCCTTTTGGGCAGGGAAGGCCTCCATTTTATGCGCCTGCCGCGCTCGCGGTGCGGCGGGGGAACATCAAGGTCTGAGGCAAATTCTATGACAGCATTATGGATGATTGTGCTCTGCGGAGCGCTTTCGATCGTTTACGCCATCTGGGCGACGGCTTCGGTTTTGAAGGCGGACGCCGGCAATCCGCGCATGCAGGAAATCGCGGCTGCAGTCGCCGAAGGCGCGCAGGCATACCTGAAGCGCCAGTACATGACGATCGCTATCGTCGGCGTCGTGATCTTCGCGCTGCTGGCTTATTTCCTCGGCATGCTGGTCGCGGTCGGCTTCCTGGTCGGCGCGGTGCTGTCGGGTGCCGCCGGCTTCATCGGCATGAACGTTTCGGTTCGCGCCAACGTGCGCACCGCGCAGGCCGCCACGATTTCGCTGGCCGGCGGCCTTGAGCTCGCCTTCAAGGCCGGGGCGATCACCGGCATGCTGGTGGCCGGTCTGGCGCTGCTCGGCGTCACCATCTACTTCGCCTACCTGACGCAGATGCTGGGCCTCGCCCCCAACAGCCGCACGGTCGTCGACGCGCTGGTCGCGCTCGGCTTCGGCGCTTCGCTGATCTCGATCTTCGCCCGTCTTGGCGGCGGCATCTTCACCAAAGGTGCGGACGTCGGCGGCGATCTCGTCGGCAAGGTCGAGGCCGGCATTCCCGAGGATGATCCGCGCAACCCCGCCACCATTGCCGACAACGTCGGCGACAACGTCGGTGATTGCGCCGGCATGGCCGCCGACCTGTTCGAAACCTATGCGGTGACCGCGGTCGCCACCATGGTGCTGGCCGCGATCTTCTTTGCGACCTCGCCGCTGCTGGTGAACATGATGACGCTGCCGCTCGCCATCGGCGGCGTCTGCATCATCACCTCGATCATCGGCACCTTCTTCGTCAAGCTCGGTGCCAGCCAGTCGATCATGGGTGCGCTCTACAAGGGCCTGATCGCTACCGGCATCCTGTCGCTCGCGGGCGTGGCCGGCGTCATCTACTGGCTGATCGGCTTCGGTCCGCTGGCTGGCGTGAAGTACACCGGCATGGCGCTGTTCCAATGCGGCATCGTCGGTCTCGTCGTCACCGGCCTGATCATCTGGATCACCGAATACTACACCGGCACCGAATATCGCCCGGTGAAGTCGATCGCGAAGTCGTCGGTCACCGGTCACGGCACCAACGTGATCCAGGGTCTCGCGATCTCGATGGAATCCACCGCCGGTCCGGCGCTGGTGATCATCGCCGGCATCCTCGTCACCTACAGCCTCGCCGGCCTGTTCGGCATCGCGATTGCGACCACCACCATGCTGGCGCTGGCCGGCATGATCGTGGCGCTCGACGCCTTCGGCCCGGTTACCGACAATGCCGGCGGCATTGCCGAAATGGCCGGTCTGCCAAAGGAAGTCCGCAAGGCAACCGACGCGCTCGACGCCGTCGGCAACACCACCAAGGCGGTTACCAAGGGCTACGCGATCGGCTCCGCCGGTCTCGGCGCGCTGGTGCTGTTCGCGGCTTACAATGAAGATCTCAAATTCTTCATCGCCAACGCCGCGAAGTATCCGTACTTCCAGGGCGTGCTGCCCGACTTCTCGCTGAACAACCCCTACGTCGTGGTCGGCCTGCTGTTCGGCGGCCTGCTGCCGTATCTGTTTGGCGCCATGGGCATGACGGCCGTGGGCCGTGCGGCTGGCGCGATCGTCGAGGAAGTGCGGCGTCAGTTCCGCGAAAAGCCGGGCATCATACAGGGCACCGACAAGCCGGATTACGGCCGCGCGGTCGACCTGCTGACCCGGGCGGCGATCAAGGAAATGATCATCCCGTCGCTGCTGCCGGTGCTGTCGCCGATCTTCGTCTACTTCGTGATCTTCGTAATCGCGGGCGGTGGTGCGGTGGGCAAGTCGGCGGCATTCTCCGCGGTCGGCGCCATGCTGCTCGGCGTGATCGTGACCGGGTTGTTCGTCGCGATCTCGATGACCTCGGGCGGCGGCGCCTGGGACAACGCCAAGAAGTACATCGAGGACGGCCATTACGGCGGCAAGGGCTCTGACGCCCACAAGGCCGCGGTGACCGGCGACACCGTCGGCGATCCCTACAAG
>JACDAG010000708.1 GCA_013695565.1 Bradyrhizobium sp. | reverse complement strand
GCATGATGTCGTCGGTATAGGTCTCGCCCAGGGCCTCGCTGCCCTTGCCGATCATGGCTTCGATCAGGGCGGCCTTGCTGGTCGCGGCGGCTTGCGTCTCCGCGACTTTCCGGCCGTTGCGGAACACCGTCACCGTGTCGGAGACGCGCAGGATGTCCTCGATGAAATGCGAGATGAAGACGATGCTGGTGCCTTCCCCGCGCAGCCGCCGCAGCGTCGTAAACAGCCGCTCGACCTCGGGCGGCGAAAGCGCGGAGGTCGGCTCGTCCAGGATGATGATGCGGGCGCCCGAGAACAGCACGCGGGCAATCTCGATCAGTTGCTGCATGCCGATCGGCAGGTCGCCGAGCCGCGTCGACGGGTCGACGTCGATGCCGAACCTGGCGAGCTGTTCGCCCGCCTCGCGCGCCATCCGGCGCCACTGCACGAGGCCGAAACGGTTGGTCGGCTGGGTGCCGAGAAAGACATTTTCGGCCACCGACAGATCGGGAGCCACGCTCAATTCCTGATGCACCATGGCGATGCCGGCCGCATGGGCTGATCGCGTCGACCGGAACCGGGTTTGCTTCCCGTCGAGCGTAAATTCGCCCGAGAATTCCGGATGCACGCCGGCGATGATCTTCATCAGCGTGCTTTTTCCGGCGCCGTTCTCGCCGACGAGACCATGGATCTCGCCGGCGAACAGCGCGAAGTCGACCCCGCGAAGCGCCTCGACGCCGCCGAAGGCTTTGGTGATCCCTCGCAATTCGAGGATGGGTGCGCGTTCCGGCGGCATCAGGCTTCAGATCAGGAAATGATCCTCCATCCACTGCATGCCGGCGGCGTTGGCTTTGGTTACGACCGGGCCGTCCGTCACCACGCTCTTGGGAATGCCCTGGCCGCTCTTCTCGCCCCCGGTCACCGCAGCAACGCCGGCGACGATGGCGCCGCCATGGATGCGGCAGGAGGGATTGCGGACGGTAGCGAACATCCGTCCTTCGCTGACGGCCTGGATTGCCGGCGGCATGGCGTCGACCCCGCCGATCAGGATGTTGGTGCGGTTGCGCGCCTTCATGATGTTGTAGGCGGCGAGCGCCATGTCGTCATTGTGGAAGAACGCGGCATCGATCTGCGGATACTTTGTCAGATAGGTCTCCCACAGCCGCGCCGTCTTCGAGACGTCCCAATCGGCGGGCTGGCTATCGAGCACCTCGATATTCGGGAACTGCTTGATGACCGTGGTAAAACCCTTGGCGCGGCCTTGCGCGCCGGTATGGCCGAGCGCGCCCTGGGTCATGATGATCTTGCCCTTGCCGCCCATGGCGTTGCAGAGCGCCTGCGTCACCGAGGCGCCCATGAATTCATTGTCGGGCGCGAGGAAGGAGTGGACGTTGATCTGGTCGAGCGGGGCGATCAGCGTATCCATGTCGATGACCGGGGTGCCGGCGCTGATCATCTTCTGGACCGGCTGGGTCAGGGTGCCGATGCCGAACGCCTGGATGGCGACGAAATCCCATTTCTGCGACGCCATATTGTCGATCGCGGCGCGCTGCTTGACGGCATCGAGCTGGCCGTCGAACCAGGTGACCTCGACGTTGAACAGCTTGCCCCACCATTCCGCGGCCTGCTTGCCCTGCGCGCACCAGGTGGCCTGCAGGCCGGCGTTGGAGAACGCCGCCTTCAATGGTTTCTCGGAACGTGCGGCCGCGGCGAGCGCCCCCGGACTCGTGGCCAGGCCGCCGAGCAGGGCGGTCGCTGCGCCGGCGACCGCCGCCATCTGAAGAAGGTCACGCCTGGTGGTTGAGGATTTGTCCGTCCCTGACATTGCTTGCTCCCTCGTTTTCATTTTTATGACCGCGGCGTCGATTGCACGCACCGCGGACGCAAACACTGTCTCACAATCGAAACGTCCGCGCCACCCGTCAACCGATCACGACATCGCTGAGGGCTGCGACGGGATTCGATCGCGCAAAATGCGCGGATGCCGTGCTAGTCCGCGCGTTGCAAGACCAGCTGCTCGATCTCGTCGAGCAGTTTCCGCCATGCAGCATCGATCTCCGGCGACCAGTCGGCGCCGAGGATTTCGCGCAAGGTTCCGACGATCACGCCGAAGAACGCGATGAACAGGTCGCGCGGCGTGCCATAGGCGTCGTGGGATGAAATCTCGCACTCGATCATGCGAAAGTGCCCGGTGCGGGGACCGGCGAAATCGAGGATCGACTCGATCGTCAGCGCCAGCATCGAACCCTTGACGAGTTCGCTGCCCTCGGTGCGGAACATTGTTGTGGTTTCGGGATGTTCGCGGTGCAGTCGCTCATACACCAGCGGCGTCAGATCCTCGCAGCGTTCGGCAGCGATCTCAAAACTTCGCTCGATCGGATTGGAGGATGCGATCATCGGGGCGGACGCGGTTTCGGGGATTCTTGAACGACAGTACTGAAAACCATCGCAGAAAAAAAAGAGCAGGGCACGAAGCCCTGCTCAAAAATTGTGTCGACCCTTTTACCTCGAAAAATTGGGTTTGATCTTGATTGACGAGGCGACGCTGCTTGTGCGCGTCAGGGCTCCTCCCGAGACTTGGACCACCAGACTTCAACCTTGCGGCCAGCCTGAGCCCGCACGTGTAGACCATCTTTTTCGTCTTGTCACCATTTTCAGCAACGATTGTTCAAAATTTCGCCAATCTGCGAAATGATTGGAATTTCACCACTATTCCTTGTGGTGGGGGAGCAGTACCCGCGCAGGTCATGGGTGGAATGCATCTGAATGGCCGGGCTATTTCCGCAACAATCGCGGATAAACCGGGAACCTGATCTCGACTTCGGACTCTGAGGGTGATTAGTTCCGGAACGGATGGCTTTGCGATGCGCAAGCGGCTGAAAAATTTCCTACCGATCGTCCTGATCGCCCTGGTGGTGCAGATTTTTGCACCGATCGGCGCGTGCTGGGCGGCCAGCATCGCGGCCTCCGACCCGCTCGCCGCTGCCGTGATCTGTCACGGCAATGCCAACGCCGCCACCGGACAGCCCGACCAGACCGGCCATCGCGCCCATGACGGATGCTGTTCGGTCTGCAGCGTGCTGCACACCGGCGCGCCGGTCGATGTCCCGCAAACCGCCGTAGCCATCGGCTTCGAGCGCCGGCAATCCAGCGTCGCCTGGGTCGCGTTCACGCCCGATCGCTTCGGCTCCCTCGCCGGCTCGCATGCACAGGCGCGCGCCCCACCTTCGATTTCCTGACTGTTCGAACATCCGAACGATCGGTGCGGCCGCGGCTGCGCTGATTGACGTAGTTCAATAGACCGGCCTTCAGAGCTGGTGCCAGGAATACAATATGTTACGCTATCATTTGTCCGCCGGCGCGCTGGCTTGCGCCGCCGTCTTTGCATCCGCTCCGGTGGCCGCTCAGACCAGTCCGCTTCCGCCCGTCACCGTGGACGCCCCGAACCCGCAGCGGGCAATTTCGGTACGTGCACCGCAACGCGCTGCGGCGCGGACGACGCGGGCTTCTCGCATCCGCAATCCGGTTCCGGTGGCACCGCCAGTCGCCAATGAACAGGCGAGGGGGCCGGCGCTGACCGTGCTCACCGTACAGCAGGCGCTGCGCGACATTCAGCAGACCGCCGGCGGCGTCGCCATCGTTCCGGCGGAGGCGTATCGGAATTCGACGGTCGCCAACACCATCAAGGACGTTCTCGACTACGTCCCGGGCGTCTTCGCCCAACCCAAATGGGGCGACGACACGCGGCTCTCGATCCGCGGTTCCGGCCTGTCGCGGAATTTCCATCTGCGCGGCGTCCAGCTTTACATTGACGGCATTCCGATCAACACCGCTGACGGTTATGGCGATTTCCAGGAAATCGATCCGACCGCGTACAAGTATGTCGCGGTGTACAAGGGCGCCAACGCCCTGCAGTTCGGCGCGAACTCCCTCGGCGGGGCCATCAATTTCGTGACGCCGAGCGGACGCGACCCGTTCCCCAACGGGGTATCGCTCGATCTCGGCGGCTTTGGATTTCGCCGTCTGCAGGCGAACGCAGGCGGTGCGAATGGGCCTTGGGATGGTTTCGTGACCGCATCGACGCAGGATGCGCAAGGGTTCAGGGATCACAGCTTCGGGCAGGCAACGCGGATCAGCGGCAATGTCGGCTACCAGATCTCGCCCGACGTCGAGACGCGGTTCTATCTCAACGCCAATGAGGTACGGCAACGCATCCCCGGCGGTGTTACCAAGGCATCCGCGCTGTCCTCGCCGGAGACGGCGGCCGCAATCAACGTTGCGAACGACTGGCAGCGCAACCTCGACACCGTCCGCGTCGCCAACAAGACCACCATTCGCCTCGACAATACGGTCGTCGACTTCGGTGCCTTCGGGGTCGACCGGCATCTGATGCATCCGATCTTCCAGTGGCTCGACTATCGCTACAAGGATTACGGCGGCTTCGCCAAGGTTACCGATGACCGCGTCATCGGAGGCTTCCGCAACAGGTTCGTCGCCGGCGTCAATGTTCTCAACGGAACCATCGATGCGCAGCAATTCGTCAATGTCGGCGGCTTCAAGGGAGCGCAGACCTCGTCGCTGCTGCAGAAGCCGGAAAACTATTCGGCTTACGCGGAAAATTCGTTCTATTTCCTGCCGCAGGTGGCCTTCGTGGCGGGCACGCAATATCTGTTTGCCGTGCGCGACCAGAAGGTGAATTTCTCGACCAATGGCGACGTCAACGGCCGCAGCACGTTCAGCCTGTTCAGCCCGAAGGCCGGGTTGCTGTGGAATGTCGATCCGACATGGCAGGTGTTCGGCAACATCTCGCGCAGCGCCGAGGTACCGAGCTTCGGCGAGAGTGTCAGTCCGAATTTCCTGAGTCCGACCT